>NZ_LMCO01000035.1:0-66639 GCF_001424825.1 Ensifer sp. Root31
CGCTAAGCGTGGGGCTCGGCTCCGGCCTATCCAGAGCAACCCCCGAATTCAGCTTACCGCGGGGGCGGCCACCTTCACCCCACGAACATACGGTCTAGTGGCAGCGAGAGGTCTCCGCGCAGCCGATGTTGCCGCTATGGAGAACCTAACCGAAGTGCATCATGTATCATCTGGATTGTGCGCTGCGGCCGATCCTTGAGAATGTGCCGTTTCATCGCGCCGTACTTTCGCGAACCTGAAGCTCGAAGCCCAAGTCGACGATCGGCGATTCAATTGGCCGGCCGGCAAGTCGATCCAGCACCATCTGCACCGAGCGCCGGCCGATTTCATAGCGCGGCGTGCGTACGCTGGTGAGCGACGGATAGGCGACGTGCATCATGTCGAGATCGTTGAAGCCGCAGATTGCCATGCTGTGCGGCACGGCGATACCCGCCCGCTGGCATTCGAACAGCACGCCCATGGCAAGGTCATCATTGTTGCAGAAGACCGCATCAAGATCGGCGACCTTGGCAAGCGCATCGGCCAGGAGCGGCGCACCGAGCGATACGCGTGAAGGCGTCAGCGTGGTGGTTACCAGCTTGGGATCAAAGAGCTGAGCGGTCTCCAGAGCCGAGCGGTAACCGGCGAGGCGACGCTGCGAGCGAGGATCCATTCGCGCGCCGATGAAGCCTATACGGCGATATCCAGCCTCGATCAGATGGTTGGTCGCCGCCTTACCGCCATCGAAGTGGGAGAACCCGACCAGCATATCGACCGGATCGTCGCCATACTCCATGATCTGCACGATAGGGCAATCCGCGCTCTCGAGCAGTTTGCGGGTCGTTTCGGTCTGGTCGATGCCGGACACGATCAGCGCCGATGGCCGCTGGCTCAAAAACATCCGCATCAGCCGTTCCTCTTCCCGGGGCGAATAGTGGGTATTGCCCATCTGTATCTGCAACGGACCGTCGCCGAGCTCGTCATAGATGCCTCTCACCGTGTCGGCGAAGACGATGTTTGTCAGTGACGGCACGAGAACACCGATCACATCGGCTCGGGAGGAGGCGAGCGCGCGCGCATTGGGGTCGGGCGCATAGCCGAGCTGGACCACCGCCGTATCGATCTCCGCGCGCAGTTCGGCCGAAACCAGCGACGGATCGCGTAGCGCGCGCGACACGGTAATCGCGGCAACCCCTGCCAGCTTTGCGACGTCGGCTATGGTTGGCCTCCCACTGCCGCGTCGGCTTGCCTTCCGGCTCTGGTCTTTGGAAGTGATGTCGTCCTTCACGTCGGCTCCTGCTGGCTGCGTGAGCGCAGGGTCCCGACATCGATGCGGCCGACATACCAGTTCCCTGCGTCCACCTCATCGAAGACGACGGAGATTTCGCGCTCGGATAATCCGGTTGCCTCGGCAATCGCGGCAGTGACCTGGCTGCTGATTGCCGCCTTCTTGGCCGCAGGATCGTCGGCGAGGGTCTCGCCCACGATGGTGATCCGCACGAACGGCATGGCTGGCCTCCTGCCTCAGTCGAGTCTTGCGCCGTTGACCATCAGCCGAACGGCATAAAGCGAGCTGGTGGCGCAGATGTAGAGGATGTTTCGCTTAGGCCCGCCGAACACGCAATTGGCGGTGTTTTCCGGCACTCTCACCTTGCCGAGCAAGGTGCCGTCCGGGTGGTAGCAATGGATGCCGTCGCGGGCGCTTGTCCAGATCCGCCCTTCGTCGTCCAGGCGGAACCCGTCAAAGAGGCCTACGGTGCAATCGGCAAAGACCCGCCCGCCCGATATCGCGCCCGGCTCGTTCACATCGAAGACGCGCATATGCGCAGGAAGGTCGGGCCCATGCGTCCGGCCGGTGTCGACGACGTAGAGCTCTTTTTCGTCAAGCGAAAAGGCGAGGCCATTCGGCCGCACCATGTCGGTAATGACGGCCGCAACCGCGCCCGTCGCCGGGTCGACACGATAGACGTGGCAGGCGCCGATTTCACTTTCGGCCTTGTGGCCCTCGTAATCGGACTCGATGCCGTAGGCGGGATCGGTGAACCAGATCGACCCGTCTGATCGCACGACGACGTCGTTCGGCGAGTTGAGCCGCTTGCCGTTCCAGCGATCGGCGACGGTGGTGATGCTCCCGTCATGTTCGGTGCGGCTGACACGGCGGCCACCGTGCTCACAGGTCACCAGACGGCCATGCCGGTCGGTGGTATTGCCGTTCGCGAAGTTCGACGGTTGGCGAAAGATGCTCACATGCCCGTCGGTTTCGTCATAACGCAGCATCCGGTCATTGGGGATATCCGACCACACCAGATAGCGCCCGGCGGCGAAATAGGCCGGCCCTTCGGCCCAGCGACACCCCGTGTAGAGCTGTTCCACTCGGGCGCTGTGGTTGACCAGGCTGGCAAAGCGCTGGTCTACGATCTCGAAATCCTCGGCCATGGGTACCCTCATGCGGCAACGATCGCACTCTGACCGCTGCATGATAGCGCTAACATCACGGAAGTGAATAGCCTTCCTCGATCGGTGTCGACCGTCGCCGAAATTCAACTGAAAATTGGGAAGTTCGGTTCTCGGTAATCCGCAAATGTTACTTTACAATTTTTTGTGGTAGCGCTACCTAATTAAGAGACAGCGGTGTTTTCGGGAGGAGACCAGAGCGCCTCGTCAATGGTTGAAAGCAGGCATCCAGCGTGCCGGTGCCAGAGAAGTTCGTGCCGTTCCGGGGGAAGGAGTTCCCTCTCGAACCGGAGAACAAAATCAGCGGCGCGCCAATGGGAGGAAATGTCGATGGTGAAGTCACTCGCTGGCGGCATCGTTGCTGCCACTGCCTTTTTCATGTTGGGATCGGCCGCCTACGCAGAGCCGGAAGTGGTTTCAGGGCCCGCGGCGGAGCCGGAATGTTTCGCGCCCTGGTCGGCAGACACCAAA
This sequence comes from Ensifer sp. Root31, assembly GCF_001424825.1. Classification (NCBI taxonomy): domain Bacteria; kingdom Pseudomonadati; phylum Pseudomonadota; class Alphaproteobacteria; order Hyphomicrobiales; family Rhizobiaceae; genus Ensifer; species Ensifer sp. Root31. Next base: position 2,905 of record NZ_LMCO01000035.1, read on the forward strand.
TTCTTCAAGTTTCCGAAAAAGGACGGCCCATACCGCATCGCTCTTGCGAACGGCTACATTGCCAACACCTGGCGTATCCAGATGGTGCAGACAGCCAAGGCCTATGCCGCTCAGCCCGACGTCGCGGCCAAGCTGAAGGAGTTCAAGGTCGTATCGACGGGTGAGGACGTGCCCGCCCAAATCTCGGCGATCAACAACTTCATCGATTCCGGCTATGACGCCATCGTCGTCAACGCCCAGAACCCGACGGCATTCGCGCCCGTCATCAAGCGGGCGAAGGAAGCCGGCGTGGTGCTGGTTGCCTTCGATAACATCCTCGACACCGAGGACGCGATTAACGTGAACGTCGACCAGAAGGGGCTCGGCGGACTGTGGGGCGAATGGCTCGTCAAACATCTGCCGAATGGCGGCAAGGTACTCGAGGTGCGCGGTGTGGCCGGAACTTCGGTCGACACCGACCGTCACGATGGGATCCATGAGAAACTCCAGGCATCGGGCAAGAAATTCGAAGTCGTCGAGGTCATGGGAAAGTGGGATGACGCGGTGGCCCAGAAGGTGACGGCGGATGCGATCGCCACCAGCGGTCCCTTTGACGGCATTACCGGTCAGGGTGGCGATACCGGCATCGTCCAGGCGATGATCGACGCCAAACATCCGTTCGTGCCGTTTGGCGGCGAAACCGAAAACGGGTTTCGCAAGTTCTGCGCAGCACATGCCGCCGACGGCCTGAAATGCTCGTCGGCTGGAACCGGACCTGCACAGGTGGCCGTTGCCATCAAGACGGCGATCGCCGCGCTCGAGGGACAGGTGGTGCCGCAGTCGGTCAAGTTGCCGTTGGCCATTGTCGAAGATCCGAATTTCAAGGAGGGCCAAGATTACTTCCAGTCCGAATCCGACAATTTCTTCGTCGGTAATTCCTTCCCTACCTGCGGGATTAATTTCTCCGCCCAGGAGATCATGAAGCAGAGCAAGGAAAACAAGTAGGTCGATCAGGAACGGGCACCGCACAGCTAGCCGTGCGGTGCCCGTCGTCCGTAACGGTTTCCCGGAGAGCGCAATGGAAAATGGCGGACCGCTCTTTTGCATGGAGGGGATATCGAAGCGCTATGGTGGGGTTCGCGCGCTTGAAAATGCCGCGCTGTCGGTCAGGGCAGGGGCCATCCACGCCGTACTCGGCGAGAACGGCGCCGGAAAGTCGACGCTCATCAAGATCATGGCCGGCGTCGTGGCTGCGGACGAGGGCCAGATGACGCTCGATGGACAGCCGGTGAAATTCGCTTCGCCGGCTGCCGCCAACGCCGCCGGGATCGTCTGCGTTTTCCAGGAGTTGTCGTTGATCCCAGAACTCAGCGTTGCCGACAATATCGTCATTTCCAATCCGCCGACGCGGTTCGGCATGATCGACCGCAAGGCCCAGAGGCGCCTGGCAGAGGAGGCGCTGGCGCGCGCCGGTGCCGTCGACATCCATCCTCTGGCTCTGGTCAAGGATCTGCCGCTGTCGCGCAAGCAGATCGTCGAGATTGCCAAGGCGCTAGCCCGCAAGCCGCGCATCCTCATCCTCGACGAGGCGACATCGGCGCTGACTGCGGCCGACGTTTCGAAGGTTTTTGCAGTGCTGAAGCGATTGCGTGCGGAAGGGCTGGCGCTTATCTACATCTCGCATCGAATGAACGAGATTGCGGAACTTGCGGACGACTGCACGGTGTTTCGCAACGGCAGCAAGGTCGCGAGCTACGCGGCGGGCTCCAAGAGTGACGGCGAAGTCATCGAGATGATGATCGGCCGTGAGTATCACAGCGTCTACCCTCCTAAACCGGGCCGGCTTGCACAAACTGCGCCAGTGCTTGAAACACGAAATCTGTCCTGGGCGGACCGGCTCCACGACATCTCGTTTTCGCTCCGCTCGGGCGAAATCGTCGGTCTTGGCGGGTTGGACGGGCAGGGGCAGCGTGATCTCCTTCTAGCGCTGTTCGGGGTCCTGCGCGGGCCGCGCGGCACGGTCCTCGTCGACGGCAGCCCGATCAGCATCAGCAGCCCCGCGCAGGCGCGCCGGCACGGTATCGGCATGGCGCTCATCCCGGAGGACCGTAAGACCGAGGGGCTGATGCTGCCGATGACGGTGCGCGACAATCTCTCGCTTGCGTCGCTCGACCGGCTGACGCGCGGCGGGATCATCGACAGCGCGAAAGAGGAGAACGCCATCAATCAGATGATGACGCTGCTCGCCATCAAGGCGGGGAATATTGATGCGCCCGTTGGAGCACTTTCGGGCGGCAACCAGCAGAAGGTCGTCATCGCGAAATGGCTGATGCGGCAGCCACGCATCGTCCTCCTCAACGATCCGACACGCGGCATCGACGTTGGAACCAAGCAGGAGATCTATCTGCTCTTGCGGCGCCTTGCTGACGCGGGCGCGGGCATCCTGTTCTATTCGACCGACTATGCCGAGCTCATCGGCTGCTGCGACCGGGTCCTCGTGCTTTATGACGGGGCGGTGAAGCGGGAACTGGTGGGAGCTGAGATAACGGAGCGCGCCCTAATCGCGAGCGCGCTTAACATCGCGTCCGCGGAACCATTCCATCAGGAGCCCGCGCAATGAACGACTGGCAGTATCGACTGGCCGAGCATCGGGGCACGCTGACTGCGGTTGCGATCTTCGTGGTGATGTTCATCATCTACACAGCGAACCATCCGGCTGGTTTCACAGCCAACGTTATTCAGACGGCTGCCAACAAGGGGGTGCTGCTCGCCTTTGTCGCGATGGCCCAAACCATGGTGGTGATAACCGCGGGCATTGACCTCTCCGTGGGCATGATCTTCCTTCTCACCAACTGCCTGGCCTCATGGTTGGTTGTGGGCTCGCCGCTCGAAACGACCTTCGGCGTCGTTATCGTCCTGGCCGTCGGGGCTGTGTGCGGCGCGATCAATGGAGCCATCGTCATATATGGGCGGCTGCAGCCGATCGTGGCGACGATTGCGACGGGGGCGATCTATTTCGGTGTCGCCCTGTTGCTACGACCTTTTCCGGGAGGTTCCGTTAACGAGGGTCTGGCGGACGCCCTGACGGGACGGATATTCGGAGTCGTCCCGGCGAGCCTCGCGGCACTCGCGGCGGTGGTTGTGCTGATATGGGTGCCCTTCAGCCGGTCGGTCTATGGCCGGGCCGCCTATGCTGTCGGTTCATCCGAAACGGCGGCCTACATGTCTGGCATGCCGATCCGGCGCGGCAAGCTGCTTGCCTATACGCTTTCGGGCCTGGTGGCCGCCCTCGGCGGGCTGTTTCTCACTTTTTTCACGTATACCGGTGACGCGGCTTTCGCCAGCGGTAACGCCTACACGCTGTTCTCGATTGCCGCAGTGGTGCTGGGGGGCGTTTCGCTGTTCGGCGGCAAGGGCAGCGCCATCGGTGCCGTCTTTGGTGCGCTGGCGTTCCGCACGATCGGCGACCTTTTGTTCGTTTTCGATCTCGACCCGCTCTGGCAACCGCTTTTCCAGGGACTGATCCTGCTTGCGGCCATCAGCCTCGGCGCTCTGGCCCTTTTCCGGGTGCGCAATAGATTGGAGTGGTTCCTGTGAGCGAGACGGCGATGACGCACGTAAACGGACGCAAGCCGAACTTCCTGCGCAAACTCGATCCGGCGGTGGTCACCGCGTTCGGCTGCATCCTGCTGCTGCTTGTCCTTGGCAGCTTCTATTCGCGCAGTTTCCTGTCACCGGAGTATCTGCTGCAGCAATTGAAGGTGGCATCCTTCCTCGGCATCATCGCCACCGGCATGATGCTTGTCATCCTGCTCGGGCAGATCGACCTTTCCGTACCGTGGACCGTTGCAACGGGCGCCATGATGGCCTGCGCGGCTGCCGCCTACGGTCCGGTCGGCACTGCTCTTGCCATCCCTTTCGGAATCCTTTGCGGGATCGGCATCGGGCTCGTCAACGGCGTCGGGGTGGCATATCTGCGCATACCCTCGATGATCGTGACGCTGGCGACGAATGCCGTCGCTCAAGGGGTGATGGTGGTCTACACAGGCGGGTTCTCGCCGCAGGATTCCGCCACCGCGGCCATGCGCTATCTCTCCACCGGCGCCTTGATCCCCGGCATCCCGAATGTCGTCTTCATCTGGGGGCTGGTCGGCACGGCGATGGTCTTCCTGCTGCGCCGGACGAGCTTCGGGCGGGCCGTCTACGGCATAGGCAATCGCGAACGGGCGGCCTATCTTTCAGGGATCAATACCCGCCGCATCGTGATGATCGCCTTCGCCGCCTCGGGCGGGCTCTCGGCCTTCGGCGGCGTCCTGCTGGCAGGCTATGCTTCCAAGGCCTCGCAATCGATGGGCGATGCCTATCTGCTTCCTGCCATAGCGGCTGTTGTTCTTGGCGGAACCTCGATCCTGGGCGGCCGGGGATCCTATCTCGGCACTGTCGCCGGCGTAATCCTCATCACACTCCTGCAGTCAATCCTCTCCGTCACGCAGATGCCAGAGGCCGGGCGCCAGATCATCTACGGCGTGATGATCATACTCATGCTTCTGCTCTATGGTCGTGCGCCAGCCAGCCGTTAAGCTTGCTGAGAACAGAGGAAGCGCCACACGCATCCATCTGGCTTCTCGCCAGGACGGCAGTCGATCCGGCAATGGGCTCGAAAGGCCAACCCGCGGGTTGGATGATACATGGGCCGTCAAGGCCTATCGCCAGTCCTCACCTCGCTCTAGTTCGGATCGTACGGACCTGCCGTCCGCCAGGCCGCGGCAGAAAAGTCACGGAAGGATCTACCCTCGGCGATCTGTCCTCGTGGGTCGTGCCGCAAACGATTGACACGCGCGACGACGGGTATCCGTTGGAAGAGCAACTGTGAAGGCCGCAGAAGGATGGAGGCGCTGTCGCTGGTCTCGGCCGGTCTTGGCATCGGCTGTGCGCCGGACGCTGGATCTACCCAACCGCAATTTGGACCTCAGGAAGGTGAGCGGTGTCGACTTCCGCATCGGGCCTGGGGTCGCCGGGAGCAAGGATGATCCGACAGCCGCTCGCGACGACATCCTCGATATCGCCCGGTCGTTGGTCAGGTCGGGTGAGGGATTGGTTCTGGTTCCTGACACTCTGCAGACAGCACATTCAATCCTGAAACACCGAGTGGCGCATGACTTCCTCTACGAAATCGGAAACGATACGAGAGGGTTGCCGATTGGGTGGCAAGAGTAGCAACGTCCTGAAATAGACCGCAGGCTCGAAGGGACGCAAGGAAAGGCCGCGACCCACATAGGGCTCGGCGGTCATGGGATTGACCATTCCAATTCCCATCCCAGCCTGGACCATTGCGCAGATCGTGGTCGAGTAGGGCGTCTCAAGAACCATCTTCGGCTTGATGTTTTCGTTGAAGAAAATTGTCTCTGCCGATCGCCGTGTCGTGTCTTCTGGCGACAGCGCTATGAACGCTTCGCCATCGATATCTTGGGGTCGAATGACGTCGGCTGACTCCAGCCGATGCCCTGAAGGCACGGCGATCGATACCCGATAGCGCGCAAAGGGGCGTACGTCGACGCCTGCAATATCGATCTCATCTGCCGCAAGCCCGACATCGAACTGACCGCTCGCAACGAGGTCTTTCACCACGGAAGACATCTGTGCCTGGAACGTAATTGCGACGTTCGGGTGTTTTTTTTGGAAACCGCTCAACGCGCGTGGCAGCACGTTGGTGCTCAGAGCCGAAAGGCTGGCCACCCGGATTTCACCGGATCCGAAATCGCGGATACGGGCCGCTGCACTCTTGAGGTGGACCAGGCCTGAGAACGAGCCTTCCACCTCTCGGAAGAACATCTGTCCTTCGGAGGTGGGAAACATCCTGCCTTTCTCCCGGCGAAAAAGAGCAAAACCTATATCGCGCTCGAGCTCCTGGATCGCCTTGCTGACCGCAGGCTGCGAGATGCGAAGCACTTCGGCTGCGCGTGACGCGGTGCCGTTGGTCATCACTGCGTAAAAGACCTCGATCTGTCGGATGTTCATCGTACGCAACCTTATAACCAGGAAGAATAAGGTATCACCGTATTGATATTGGACGGAATGGGAATGCCCATGTTTAATCCGATCAAAGAAATCTCTCGGGAAGAAGGCAAGATGAAAGATCTCACCCAGTGCGTGATCACGCCGGACGTTGATATGGACGGTTTTGAAACGCTTGGCGCGGCGACCTATCGCGGCTCCACGATCGTGTTCAAGAACGCTGAAGCCTACAGGACGCGCGGCGAGCGGGGGCATCAGGGCTACACCTATGGTCTGTATGGCACACCCACGACGCGGACCCTGGAAGCAAAACTGACGGCGCTCGAGATGGGCGTGCGAACGTTCCTGGTCCCATCCGGGCAAGCTTCGAACTCGGTCGCCATGCTGTCGTTCTTGAGTACTGGCGATAGGATCCTGATTGCCGACAACTCTTATCCTCCGGTTCGCGACTTCGCCAACCGCGACCTCGCACGCTTCGGAATTGAGGTCGCCTACTATGATCCGGTGGCGATCGACGATCTCGAGCGGCAAATCGATGGCCGCACCAAGATTGTCTGGTGCGAGTCCCCTGGCTCCACGACGATGGAAATCCAGGACCTTCCGAGGATCGCGCAAATTGCCCATCGCCATGGCGCACTCGTCGGCTGCGACAATACCTGGGCAACGCCGCTCAACTACAAACCCCTCACGCTCGGCGCCGACATCGTCACCGAGGCCCTAACCAAATACGTCTCTGGCCACTCCGATGTGTTGATGGGCTCGATTACGGTGCGCGCAGAGGAGCACATCGTTCCCCTTCGCGCGACTCTCGGTCGCCTCGGCATCGGTGTTTCGCCCGATGATGCAACGCTTGTACTGCGAGGAATGGAAACACTTGGGGTGCGCCTCAGGCATGCCGCGGAAGGAGCTGCCGAGATCATTGCCCTGATTCAGCATCATCCCTTGGTCGAACAGGTACTTTACCCCTCGCTGCTGGATTTTCCGGGGCATGACATCTGGAAGCGTGACTTCCTCGGCGTGAGCGGGGTCTTCAGCGTGGTGCTGAAGCCTGAAGCGAGCAAACACGCTGCTGCGGCCCTCGACGTCCTGCGCACCTTTGCCATTGGTGCGTCATGGGGAGGAACGCGCAGCCTCATCGCACCCATGCCGGTCAAACAGAATCGTAGTGCCAGCCAATGGCATGGGGAGGATCTGGTTCTGAGGGTCAGCATCGGCTTGGAAGATCTGGATGACCTCAAAGCCGACATCGAAGCATTCCTCGCCGACATCGCCGAACGATCTGCGCCAGCGAAGGTCTCCAAGGCGAGCTGAAGACGTCTTCCAAAATTCTCACAACCAAAAAAATGGGGAACCAAAATGATACTGAAACTAATGAGCATGACCGCGATCTTCGTCTCTAGTCTAATCGTCGGGTCACCTTCGGCGTCCGCGCAAACGACACTTGCCAGCGTCAAGGCGCGCGGCTTTCTGAAATGCGCCGCGAGCCAAGGTACCGTTGGCTTCGGAGCTCCCGATGAAAAGGGTTATTGGCGCGGCCTTGACGTTGACACCTGCAGAGCGGTGGCGGTCGCAGTCTTCAACGACAAGGACAAGGTGGAGTTCGTGCCCCTGAGTGGCCAGCAACGGGTGCCTGCTCTGCAAACCGGCGAAATCGACATCCTTCCGCGGACGTTCACCTGGACTCTGCGCCGCGATGCGAATGGACTCAACTTCACGACTCCGAACTACTATGAGTTCACCGGCTTCATGATGCCGAAGTCGCTCGGGGTGACGAAAGTCGAGGAGATGGAGGGCGCCTCGGTGTGCGTCCAGACCGGATCGACGACAGAGGTCGTCGCAAACGACGTCTCGAAAGAGCACAATCTTGGGCTTACGCCGGTCGTGTTCGAAAACAGTTCCGCATTGAGCCAAGCCTTCTTCTCCGGCAGGTGTGACGCGCTTATTACCGATGCCGCAGCGCTCGCATCGATCAGAGCCACAAAGGCCGAAAATGCCGACGACTATGTAATCTTTCCCGCTACCAAGTTCATGGACGCGCTCACGCCGGCGGTTCGTCACGGCGACGACCAGTGGCTCGACATTGTCAATTGGTCGATCCAGGCCCTGATCACCGGTGAACAGCTTGGGATCACGCAGAAAAATGTCGCTGAGATGGAAAAGTCGGAAGATCCGCGCGTCAAACGCTTCCTCGGGGTCGAGCCCGGAAATGGCGCCGCAATCGGTCTCGACGAAAAGTTCGCCGGCAACATCATCGCGAAGCTGGGCAACTACGGGGAGATGTTCGATCGCAACCTCGGCAAGGACAGTCCGCTGAAGCTGGATCGCGGTGCCAACCGGCTCTTTAGCGATGGCGGGTTGATGTTCCCGTTGGCGTTCCAGTAACCTTGGAGGCTGGCATGTTCTCGACACTGTTGGACAATCGCCATGCTCGGAGCACCGCTCTCCAGGTCCTGTTGCTCGTGGGCTTTGCCAGTCTTCTTTACTGGCTGTGGTCGAATACCGCGAGCAACCTGGCTGAACGCGGCATTCGCGTAGGATTCGATTACCTGCATCGGCAGGCGAACTTCCCCATCTCGGAAGGCATTCTGCCCTACGATCCATCCGACACCTTCGGCTGGGCCTACCTCGTGGGCCTGGCAAACACAGCCGCTATCGCGGTCCTTGCCATCGTCGCCTCGACCATTTTTGGTCTCTTAATTGCCCTGGTTCGCCTGGCCAACAATCCGATCTCCTCCAAAATGGCCGTCGTTTTTGTCGGTGGTGTGCGCAACATGCCGCTGATCGTTCAACTGCTGTTCTGGTACGCACTCGCGACCACGCTTCTCCCGTCCCCGAGACTTGCGTTTAATCCAATCTCGGGCATCTACCTGTCGCTGCGCGGACTTTACCTCCCGTCGCTTTCTCTCGGACGGCACGGCGTCGCTTTGGTCCTCGCCTTCGCGGCAATCACGATGGTTCTCTGGTGTTTGATGAGGGGCCGTTCCCCGCTCGAGAGAAGAATCTCACTTGGCGGCGTTCTCGTGGCAGCGATCATATTCGGGACAATCGCCATAGAGCCCTCGGTCAGCTTTCCGGAACTCAAGGGTTTCAATTTCGTCGGCGGTATGCGGCTCTCGCCGGAATTTGCGGCGCTGATGGTCGGCCTCGTCATTTACACATCAGTCTTCATCAGCGAGGTAATCCGCGGTGGGATTGAGGCTGTCTCCCGCGGTCAATGGGAGGCCGGCCGAGCCTTGGGTTTGTCAGAGCGGCAGACGGTGTTCCGGATCATCATTCCCCAGGCGCTCCGCATCATCATCCCCCCGATGACCTCTCAGTACCTCTCGACCGTAAAAAACACGACGCTGGCACTAGCCGTCGGGTATCCGGAACTCGGCCTCGTGGTGGGGACCGTGATCAATCAGACGGGCCAGGCCATCGAAAGCATCGCCATCCTGTTGGCAGTCTTCCTCACGATCAGCATCGCGGTATCGCTGTTCATGAATTGGTACAACTCACATGTAGCATTGGTGACCCGATGACGAGCCTTGCGACAATGAACTACGCCATGGCCGCGACCGAGCTGATGGCGCCGCAGAAAGCACCGCCTGCCAAGCGCATGCCGATCCTGAAGCTTCTGTTTGGTGACATGATGAGCGCCCTCCTTTCACTCGGCGCGGTCGGGGTGATCGTTTCGCTGCTTCCGGCCTTCCGATGGGCCGTGACCGATGCCATCTGGGCGACCGATGATCCTTCCGTTTGCAGGTCGGGCGGAGCCTGCTGGGCGTTCATTGGCGCGAAACTTCGCTTCATCATGTTCGGTCTTTATCCACCCGATCAACAGTGGCGACCTGTCGTGGTGATGTCACTCATCCTTCTCATGATCCTCGTCTCGCTTACTCCTGCGCTCTGGGGAAGAAAGCTCGCACTGGCCTGGACAGGCGCCGTCTGTGCGATGCTGGCTCTCATGTGGGGTGGCTTTGCAGGGCTTCCGCACGTCTCCACCGCCAATTGGGGCGGGCTGCCGGTCACGCTTCTTCTTGCACTGCTGTCTCTCGGGCTTGGCTTTCCCTTTGCGATCTTCCTGGCATTGGGGCGCCGATCGACGCTGGCGATCCCGCGCCTTCTTTCGATTGGCCTGATAGAAACGGTACGCGGACTTCCGTTAGTCGGTCTCCTGTTCGTCGCTTCGATCCTGCTGCCTCTGCTACTACCTCCGGGCTTCGACATCGACAAGCTTGGCCGGACGCTCGCTGCCCTTACGATATTCTCCGCCGCCTATCTTGCGGAGGTCATCCGGGGAGGACTGCAGGCAATCCCGCCTGGGCAGAAAGAAGCCGCCAAGGCGCTTGGGATCCCGCATTGGAAGGCGATCCAGCACATAGTCCTGCCGCAGGCGATCCAAAAGGTCATCCCGCCGTTGACCAATACCGCCATCGTCATGGTGAAAAACACCAGCCTCGTCATGATTGTCGGTGTGTTCGATATGCTAAGTGCGGGCCGCTCGGCGGCCATGGATCCGGTTTGGCCGGCTCCCTACACTGAGGCCTATCTGTTCGTCGGCCTGATCTACTTCGCGATCTGCGTCGGTATCTCCTATTACGCCCGTTGGCTCGAGATCCGGGTAAAGGCAAAGGATTATCGCTAATGTCTATCCATGAAGAGCGGGACGTCGATCAACCCGCGATCGTCATTCGAAACTTGGACAAGTGGTACGGAAACTACCATGTCCTGCGCAACGTAGACCTCTTTGTCAAGCCGCGCGAACGGATCGTGATCTGCGGTCCATCTGGGTCTGGAAAATCTACTCTTATCCGCTGCGTCAACCATCTTGAGGAGCATCAGCGGGGCGAAATCATCGTCAATGGTACCGCGCTCAACGAGAGTTTGAAGAACATCGACACGATCCGGCGCGATGTCGGAATGGTGTTCCAGCACTTCAACCTGTTTCCGCACTTGTCGGTCCTGGAAAATTGCGCACTCCCGCAGATACTGTCGCGCCGGACGCGCCGCAAGGATGCGGAAGAGCGCGCGATGCAGTTCCTGGAACGCGTGCGGATTCCGGATCAGGCACGTAAATTTCCAGGTCAGCTCTCAGGTGGTCAGCAGCAACGCGTGGCGATCGCCCGCGCACTGTGCATGGCGCCCAAGGTAATGTTGTTCGACGAACCGACATCGGCGCTTGATCCGGAAATGGTCAAGGAGGTGCTCGACACCATGGTGTCTCTCGCCGAAGAAGGCATGACTATGATCGTGGTGACTCACGAAATGGGTTTCGCTCGGCGGGTGGCCAATCGAGTGGTGTTCATGGACCAGGGGATGATTGTCGAAAGCAACGTGCCGGATGCCTTCTTCGATGCGCCGGCAAACGAGAGGACGAGACGCTTTCTCCAGCAGATTGTCCATTAACTTCCACGTCTGCTTACTGAAGCAGAGGCCCTTGTTGCGACGAGCGACGAGGGCAGGCGGGAGACACATAGAACGCGCTCGGCTTCAGACGTGATTTAAGATCGTGCGGCGAATTTCCTCGAAGCTCTTGATCCGCTCCATAGGGAATAAGTCCTTTCAGGCGGGCCCTCCGCATCGCTACGGAGCAGAGATTCCCACCGTTCCGCTCGACCAATATTATGCGGAATGTGTTATCGGCGGCCACTGGGTGGTTTCACGGTCAGTTGAAGTGACTTTCCGCACAAGACCGCGATCCGATTCCGTTCAAGGCGAGGGATTGGAGACATCGGGCCTGGGCGGCATATTGCCTGTGCGGCCGCTACCGAGGGCGTCGTGGCGATACTGAGATATCTGCTGCTCATTCCGTTCCTAACCTTCTAGCCCGCCGGAGCTAACTTCAATCCTGCAAGGCCCAGTCCGCCACCTCCCAGCGCATCTGCCCACGGTCGGCGACGACACGGCCGAGCCCTGGGAAGGGCATGTGCGTGGCGGCAATCAGCGCGCCTTCCGAGGCTGCGCGGGGGAAAAAGCGGTCGCGCATCGCTTTGGCTGCTGCACGGTCCTGCTCGAACAGGAAGAACACATCGGTCGCTCCCGGATGCACGACCGGAAAGATCATGTCCGACACCATGATGAGGCTCTTCCCTTCATCTTCAACCCGCACGCCGATATGGCCGGGTGTATGACCGGTCAGGTCGACGATCGAGACACCGCGCACAATTTCACGCTCTCCGTCAATCGCCTGGAGTTTCGGGTAGAGGCGCACCACCTCCTGCGCCATCTTAAAGCTGGTCTGCAGATAATCGGGCGCGCCGCTGCGCTTGGCCGGGTCGGTCCAATGCTTGACGTCGCGACGATCGATGTAGAGCTCCGCCTTGGGGTAGTTGCTCTTGCCTCCGGCGATCAGACCGCCCATGTGGTCCTGATGCATATGCGTCACGATCACCGCGTCGATCTGGTCAAGCTGCAGGCCAAGCGCACCGAGCGCCTGCGGCAGTTTGCCGGTCTGCCCGATCGAGCCCGCTGCACCGGCATCGATCAGGATGCGGCGCTCGCCATCATCGATGAGATACTGGTTGAAGAGGAACCGCACCCCACTCGGGCGGGCGGTGAACTGAGCGACTGCCGCCTGCTCCACCTCGGCCGGGGCGCGTCCCGGAAAATAGTCGAAGGGCATATCGGCATACCCGTCTGTCAGTGCCGTCACCGTGAAGCGACCGATGCGGATCTGCGCCAGTGGCGTAATGCTGACCGGCGTTTTGGTGGTATTCTGCGCTGCGGCAAGGGCCGGTGCGCCACTGATCAGTCCTCCCCCGAGGAGGCCGAGAGGAAGAGCGCTGGCAAAGGCACGACGTGAGAGTTGAGGCATGACGTCTTTCTCCTGATCATTGGCAATACGGGGAGCCGGCCGGCGTCCCCTGGAACGCCACAAAAGCTAGGATGTACGAAACCAATAGGGTATCCTGCCATTTCAGGAACTTTCCTCTCAATTTCCGGAAGGATACGATGGATCGGTTTGAAGCGATGTCGGTGCTGCTGGCGGTGGTGGACGCCGGCAGCCTCTCGGCTGGAGCGCGGCGATTGCATGCACCGCTCGCCACGGTCAGCCGCAGAGTCGCGGATCTGGAAAAGCACCTTGGCGTGCACCTGGTCCGGCGCACCCGCCGCGGCCTCACCTTGACGGATGAGGGCCGCAGCTTCGTCGCCGCGTCACGTCGTATTCTGGAGGAACTGGACGCGGCAGAACGGCAGGCCAGCGGCGACTATGGCGCGCTGCGTGGAGGGCTGCACGTGACCGCACCGATTGCCTTCGGCGAGCGCCATCTGCTGCCAATAGCTTTGGAGTTCCTGAAGGAGCAACCCGATATCAACCTGCGCCTGACCCTCGCCGATCGGCAGCTAAGTCTGGCAGATGAGCACGTCGATGTGGCCCTGCGGATCGGACACTTGGCGGACAGCGCGCTGATCGCAACGCGCGTCGGCGCCGTCCGACGGGTGATCTGCGCGAGCCCCGACTATCTTGCCCGCCGAGGCGTTCCGCGTCAGCCGGAAGACCTCAGCCAGCATGACGGCATAAGCTTTCAGGGCTTTGCGACCGCGCCGGAATGGCGCTACCGCCGGGACGGCGCGGCCTTTACCATCGAGCCGCACCCCAAATTCGCGGTCAATACGACGGAGGCTGCCATTCAGGCTGCAATAGCCGGTATCGGCATTATCCGCGTGCTGTCTTACCAGATCTCCGATCAGTTGCGCTCCGGTGCTCTGCACGAATTGCTGACGGACTTTGCACCGGAACCGCTACCTGTGAACGTTATCCATGGACCAGTGGATCCTCTGCCGCTGAAGGTGCGGTGCTTCCTCGACTGGATCGTCCCAAGCCTACGCACGCAGCTGGCTTACTAGCGTCCCGCTCACGCGCACCACCGTTGATGGCAGTGGGGCGCACCGGTGCGAATGCTGCAAGATGCGGTTGTCCTTCCCTAAGCGCCTAACATGTCGTCTTCCCGGAAAGAGCCAAAGCTATCTCTAAGACTGAAATGGGGGCGCAATGCTACCGGGGCCAATTCGGACGCTGGTGACCCGGGCTGCCGTTCGATCCGCGACTAGTGGGAAGCCGCCGTCTGTTGGGATGACGAATACGCGAAACAGCGACTTGCCGAAGTTGGAGCGATCTAAGCGACGATCGCTCATGGCGCATTGATGCCGTCAAAGCTTGGCTTGATCGACGTCTGCTTTCGGGAAGACGCCACTGCGGGCCCTACGACCGAAATGGGCGCGCGTAGTAGCCCGTTGCAACGTCTCGATTGTGGCATGTCAGTCCGCAAATGCGGCCACGCTAACAGCGGAGCCCCACGCTTCTTAGATTTAGGTGTGCTCCGCCAATTCCAGCGCATCTTCGATTTCCACACCCAAATACCTGACGGTATTTTCGATCTTGGTATGGCCCAATAGGATTTGAATAGCGCGAAGATTGCCTGTCGCTTTGTAGATCATTGCGGCCTTCGTGCGCCGGAGCGAATGCGTGCCGTAGTCTTCGCATCGCAACCCGATCGCGGTCGCCCATTCATCTACCAATCGAGCGTACTGGCGAGTACACAGATGATCGGTATGGTCAACCCGACTGGGAAAGGCGTAGTCGTCTACTGTTCCGCCTCGCCGCTCAAGCCACGCAAGCAAACTTGCCCTCACGTCCGCCGTGATTTCGAACTGAACCGGACGGCCGGTCTTTTGCTGAACGACCATAGCGCGGGTTCGAATCTCTCGACCTGACTGTCGATTGCGAGATCAAACAGCGCGCGATCTCTCATACGCTCCTCCCGGTCTAGGAAGAAGCGGATTGCCCAAATCTGACGCTGTTTCAGAGGCTTCTTGACGCCGACCTTTCGGCCGACGTTCCATGCCGGTCGGCCCAAAGCGGCAGGATCCTCGCTTTCCGTGGATACTCATTTCCGTGTAGCCCACTTCGACGCCGGCAGTCACAAAGAAGGATGACGGCTCGATGGAGGTGGAGATCGCCTGGACATTACCTCTTGCCACTTGTTGACTCACCCGCGGTTGAACAATAACTTGCGAACTCGGTCGTTAGGCTTGTCCTCACATGACGGATCAATCTCTTCAGCGTCGCCTTGCTGCCATCGTCGTTGCCGATGTGGTGGGATATTCACGTCTGATGGAGGCTGATGAAGTCGCAACGCTGGCGAACCTCAGGGAACTCCGTTCTGGCGTTATCGAGCCGGCTGTGATGCGCCACAACGGTCGCATCTTCAAGGTCATGGGCGACGGTTTCTTAATCGAATTCGGTAGCGCGGTTGACGCTGTCGCAGCAGCGTTGGAAATGCAACGGGCCACCACTGCTGTTGAGGCTTCCGGAGACCGGCGCCTGCTTTTGCGTATAGGTGTCAATCTGGGAGATGTCATTGACGACGGTTCAGACGTCCTCGGCGACGGCGTCAATGTCGCGGCGCGCCTCGAGACGCAGGCCGCACCGGGAGGTATCTGCATTTCAGCCAAAGTTCACGGCGAGATCGTCGGCAAGATCGGCGACCGGTTCTTTGATGCAGGCGAACGCTACCTAAAGAACCTGACTCGCCCGGTCCACCTGTGGCATTGGCCGGATGCGCTGCAGAGCATATTGCCGCTGCCCGAATGTCCCTCGATTGCTGTATTGCCGTTCACGAATATGAGTGGGGATGAAGCGGACGCGCCTTTCGTCGACGGCTTGACCGAAGACCTGATCACCGACCTTTCCCGTACGGCTGGCCTGTTCGTCATCGCGCGCAATTCCGTGTACGGCTACAAGGGCAAGCCGGTCGACGTACGGCTGGTCGCCCAGGAACTCGGCGTCCGCTACGTCCTCGAGGGGAGCGCCAGACGCGCAATGGGCCGTGTGCGCATCAATGCCCAATTGATCGACGCGCTTGGCGGCCAGCACTTGTGGGCCGACCGGTTTGACAGGACCGTGGAAGATGTTTTCGAATTACAGGATGAAGTTAACGCCAAGATTGTTGAAGCCCTCGTCGGCCGGCTGACCATCCCGACGCAGCGCAATCGGCCGAAGAACTTTGAGGCGTACGATCTGTGTGTGCGCGCCCGCCTCCTGACGGAAGAGTCGCCGCAAACTGAGCGTGAGGCCTATATGCTGCTCCAACGCGCGGTTAAGCTTGAGCCATCATATGCCGAGGCGGTCGGTCTGCTCGCCTATAACCGTTGGCTCGCCTGGACTCATTTCGGCGAACCCGAAGATCCTAACCGTCGGATGGCGGCGACGTTTGCGCAGAAGGCGGTCGACCTAGATCCCAACGATGCCGGCTGCCGTTACGTTCTGGGGACCATTTTGGCTTATGAGCGGCGATGGGAGGAATCGGAGGCCGCCTTCGCCAAGGCCCTGGAGCTGGACCCCAACCACGCCGACACCTGGGCCGCCATGTCGGACATGTCCGTGCTGGACGGCAGGGTTGCCGACGGACTAGCGCAGATCGAAAAAGCTCTGCGGCTCAATCCCTATCCAACCTGCTGGTATCTATGTCATCTTGGGCAGGCGCAATACGCCGCGCGTGACTATGAGGCGGCAACCGCTACACTCCGCAGGAAAGACACGTATCGTACCAACTCACGCAAATTCCTGGCTGCTGCGCTTGCGCAGTTGGGCCAGCGTGAGGAGGCGCGGCGAGAAGCAGAATTGTTCCTGATTGCCCACCCTCATTTCACGATCGGCCATTGGCTCAGCTCCCAGCCGCTGCGCGATGCATCTGTACGAGACCATTTTGTCGACGGCTTCCGAAAGGCTGGCCTGCCGGAGATGTGACAGCGGGTGGGGACAATCCCGACGCGTTCGAGGACTTGATCAACGCATATGCGCTGCGCGACGGCGGTCTGGCGCCGGTCACGATCTCGGCATCAAGCTCGGCCTGTGTCTTGCGCCAGTTTCCGAGCCAAGATCTTGGACGGGTGCGTGGCCTGTAGGCGATTGGATCATCTACTACGAGCCGCGCAAGGTCGCCGCGACCCGCGGTTACTTTGGTGTTGCCAAGGTGACCGAGGTCATCCCGGACCCGAAGGCATCGGGCATGTATCTCGCAATCATCGAACCGGGTAGCTATCTCGACTTCATCAATCCGGTTGAATTCAGTGGAACCGAGGGTGAGGTCGAGAGTGGCGTTCTAAACGAAGAGGGCCGGATATCGGGCAGGGCACAGTCTGCGGTAAGGCCCATTTGGAGCGCGGACTTCAATCGCATCAATTATTCTCGCTCAGGTTAGCGGACCACCACCACCGAGCGAGGCCAAGTTGGGGACGTTGAGCGTCGACGGCCAACGGAAGGCGATGGGTTGGAACCTTCCGGTCCGCATGCGAAGACATATGGCACTGGACGCAGACCAGCGCGACCCGCCCCGGTTTGCGGTCACTGGCGCTGTCCCGAGGGAGGCGCCCGGGGCAGAGGGACCCCAACGGGCAATCCGATGCACTAACGGTGCTGAAGCGGCGCGACGGCCTTCGCCTTGACGTGGGCATTTTTCCCCAACATAGGATCAAGCAAGAAAACGTGGTAAGCGCCAGCCAAAGGGAAAATAATCGTGAGTGAGCCGACCGTAGCAGATGCAACAAACCGCATTTATGAATCGCTCCAGGCGGACAATGCCGACATCGATGTGCATATCGCGACCCTCAAGGAAGCGTTGGTGCGGGCAGGTTTGAAAGAGGCCGTGTTCGACCCTGCTAAGCTCATGCAAAATAATCGTTCTGGCAGGAAGTTTATGCAGGCCTACTTTCGCCAGCGCGGCGTGACGGTGAAGTTCTCGGCTTCGTGAAGCTTCCATTGACGCCAGACAGGTCGCATTTGGACGGCCGGATCACCTTCAATGGCCTGACACCCAAGTTTTGACCCCGCCGCCGTTCCGGGCGGGCTGCCCAAACAATTGGGTAGCGATCGGCCATAAATCAGTCATTCCAGCCCGGCCAAGTTCATATCTTGCCGTAACAGAGGGAAATGGTAAAAAACTGGGTCATTGGTTCTGATCCCATCAAGGCGGGGGACGCACCCGGACGGGGCGATATGTTGCCGGCTTCCGGCCGACTAAGTCGGGTGGAGTTCATTCGCGTTACTGCCTTTGCTCTGAACGCCGAGGAAGCGTCAGGAGCGTAGTCTTGGCCAGCGTGACCCTGCGTCTCAACTGGGGCCGATGGCAGACCGTCTGGTTTCGGTCCCAGTAATAAGATTAGCTGACAAACGCGCAGCGAGGCCACTATGAGCGCAGCGCTTCTGTCGTGCGAGATGGAGTTCTTGTGCTCTACCGGCGCACGCACAACCTTTTAAGCATCGACTCGAACTACGGGACGGGGCCGGGAGCCGCGCCCCCAGCCCCTGCTGTTCTTGCTGAACTCCAGAAGGTCGGCGTTCAGCACATCAGCGTTCACTGTCAGCATCCCGTGCGAGACACCGGGATAGGTCTTCAACGAACCGTTCGGCGGCGATCGGAACGACCGGGTCGTGCTCACCGTGCCGCACCAGCGTCGGCACGGTGATCGCCTTGAGGTCATCGGTCTGGTCGGTTTCCGAGAAGGCCTTGATGCCATCGTAGTGCGCCTTGGCGCTCCCATCATGCCCTGCCGCCACCAGTTCTGGAGCACGCCTTCATGGACCGCCGCGCCCTCGCGGTTGAAGCCGTAGAACGGGCCTGACGGGACGTCGCGGAAGGACTGTGAACGGTTGCAGGCCAGTGCCGTCCGGAAGCCGTCGAAGACCTCCATGGGCGGCCTTCGGGCTTGTCGTCGGTCTTCAGCATCAGCGGCGGAATGGCGGCGACGAGGACGGCTTTGGCCACCCGGCCCGGGTCAGCCTTCGCTCGGCACCGGCGTGTTGAGAAGCTGCTGCTCCCAAAGATACGCGATGCCGCTGCCGCCGAAGTGCTGGATGAGAATCTCGGTCAGCTCCTCGACATGCTCGGTGCGCGCCCAATCGCGTTGCCATTCGCCAGCGAGCGCCATCACGGTCATCACGTTCGCGCCGGCCGCGATCATTCGCTGGATGGCGACTTCGTGAGACTCCTTCGAAATCCCGCCCGACGCGTCGGTGATCACGGTGACGTCCCAGCCTTCGCCGGCGGCGTGGATCACAGGCATGGCAACGCAGACCTCGGTCCACAGTCCGGCGATGATCAGTTGCTTGCGGCCGGTCGCCTTGACGACGTTCACCACATTCTCGTCCTGCCAGGTGTTCACCCAGGTGCGATCGATGACTTCCTGTCCAGGGAACACGTCGGTGATCTGCTTAAAGAGAAGGCCACCGCGCGCCGCGATCACGCTGGTGAGAATGGTCGGAACATTGAAGGCTCTTGCCAGCTTCGCCAGCGCGGTCGTGTTGTTGACCACCATATGCGGATCGTGGCTGTTCAGGTTCGCGAGTTGATAAGGTTGGTGATCGATCAGAACGAGGACGGAATCTTCGGGACGAAGAAGCGAATCGAGGCCGTTACGAGGGGGCATCAAGACT
Organism: Ensifer sp. Root31; assembly: GCF_001424825.1. NCBI lineage: Bacteria > Pseudomonadati > Pseudomonadota > Alphaproteobacteria > Hyphomicrobiales > Rhizobiaceae > Ensifer > Ensifer sp. Root31. Next base: position 22,316 of record NZ_LMCO01000035.1, read on the forward strand.
TCCTTTCTCTGCCGCTATGGACGGCGATGGGTTCACGGGAGACATGCGCCAGCGGGTGACGTTGCCTGGACGCAATTTGCTGTTCCTTTTGGTGGTGCGGTAGTGCCATAGTCGGGCAAGCTGTGTCGCGAAATAAGGAACGCCGGAATGGACATCGAAGACCTACAGACATTCGTCGCAGTGGCCGATGCCGGGGGCGTATCGGCCGCCGCGCGCCGGCTTGGCGTCTCCAAATCGATCGTCAGCCGGCGACTCTTCCGGGTCGAAGCGGAGCTTGGCGTCCAGCTTCTTGCACGAACGACCCGCGGCGCCGCGCTCACGGAAGCGGGAATCACGTTCAGGGACCATGCGGCCAGAGCCAGCGCCGAGATCGACACCGCCAAGGAAACGATCCTCCCCACGGGTGAGTTGCGCGGCCGCCTGAGGGTTGCCATGCCGCTTACGTTCGGCCCGACCCACTTCGCCCCCGTGCTTGCGGACATGGCGCGCCAGCACCCGCAGCTTCACATCCATACCTCCTACAGCGATCGCTTCGTCGATCTCATCGCAGAGGGTTTTGATTGCGCGATTCGGGGTGCCTACCTCCAAGATTCAAACCTGATCGCGAAGCGCGTTGGGCCGATCCATGGCAAGCTTGTCGCCAGCCCGGATTACATCAAAGCGCACGGGTCACCTGAGACCCTGGACGAACTCGTCACCCATCAGGCCCTCATGCAGGGAACGGAACCCTGGCAGTTCATGGATGGCGACAAGATCGTCACGGTTCAGCCGCAGGGCAGGTTCAAGGCCGACAGCGCCACGGCGCTTGCCGCTGCGGGGGCGGCAGGTCTCGGCATCGCCTGGCTCCCCGATTGCATCACATATGGATATGTGGCCTCCGGCGCTCTGGTCCCGATCATGACACGCTATCCGGTCCCTCCGGGGGCGGCGTATGTCGTCCGCCCGCCGGGTCAGCATCCCACGCGGAAAGTGCGTGTGCTTACCGAAATGCTGACCGAGTACTTCAAACGGAACCCGGACGTTTGGGGTCTCGACCGTTAAAACACGGGGCGAAGCCTTATCAATGAATTGCGTTCGACGGTCGCTCTACTGCTAGCCGCCGAGCGTGACGACATTGCCCACACGTTCCACTTACTGACCCAGCTTTCGCTGGGCTCCGGAGCCTGGGGCTGCCTTGGTTGATTATGCAATGGTTGACTGGCTGTTTTCGGGGCGAAGCCCAATCGACCTCAACGATTAGCGTGGGCGCGCAAAGCGGCCATCCGCTATGCCGCTAGCGACAGTCAAAAGCGATCAGGAATCCCGTTCAGGCTTTGCGGCGGAAAGGCAGAAAAGGGCCAGCGGATCTGTTCTCACAAGCCCTGTGCGCCACGCCGATGCCCACGCCCAGGAGGTTCAATAGAAACTGGGTAGATGTAACCCAGACGACAGACGCGGACTGGCAAGTGGGCGACAGCGTTGATCTTGGTGAATATCACAGGCGTGTCATCGACACCGCGCGGACGACGATCTCGTCTTGCTTGAAGCGGCGCTCGAGTTCCTTGCGGTAGTCAGCCCACCAATTCTGGTCCAGCTCGACGGCCATCACCTCCGCGATTATAATAACGTCCTTTTCCACCGCCCCTTCGTCTTCCCACAAACCCTCCGCAGGGGCGTTACGGTAGAGCGTGGCTCCGCCAAAACGAGTTGTCAGCTGGTCGCGGACCTCCGCGAATCTCTTCGAAGAATCGCGTTTGTTGCCGACAAGCGGCAAAAATATCTGGATCAAATGCATCGCCTTTTCCTCCGACCCGATGTCCCAGGTTTTCCAAGGCGGACCATCACCCGCCTCGGCGACCCGCGGTGCAATTAGCCTTCGGCGTTTGGGTTCGGCATGGGTCCGTTCGATCCGAAGTTGCTCCCGTCGTTCGTACGATTGTCTTCAACTTCGAACCTCCCTCGACATGGCTGTCCGCTCAGTGAATCCTCGAGACCTGATAAAGTTCCGGTCCGCGACCTATCAGGCGAGAACATGACGCGATGGAAGTAATGGGTTCACATGGTCGCTGTGCACTGGCCAAAAGGGTTATGGTCGGTTCAGGAGCGGCTGGCCTGCGCTTGGCGAGCCTGCGGACATGCGCCCTTCACTCTATACCGCGCGGGTTTGAAGCTGGGCAGGATCGTTCCGAACGTCGAATGGGAATCGGCCTTCCAATATCGCGGAGGAGGGAGGACAAGCTTCGTCTTTATCTGGAGCAGGTAGTCGCAGAACTGTCGAGCGCTAGCGGAAAGCACATCGACGTCGCGATCGATCTGCCGCCTGAGCCATTGTTCGTGGATGCCGGGCGTGTTGGACAGTTGGTCTCCAATCTGCTCGGAAACGCCCTGTCTCATGGAGCGGAACACAAGCCCGTTGAGCTATCTGCGCAAGTGGTCGAAGAAACCGTGATTATTTCCGTCTCAAAAGGTTGCGTTCCCATTCCGCCCGATCTTCCAACCCTTCTTCCATGGCGAAGACCCCGGGGGACGTCACGAGCAGGGGTTGGGTCTTGGAAAACACATCGCTTCCGAGATCGCAAAAGCCCACGGCGGAACGGTTACAGTCTCGTCGTTGAACGAGAAAACCACTTTCGAGGTCAGGATGCCCGTCAGTTCGCAAGCCGAAGAGCCAGGAGCGGAATAATCCGTCAGGTGAAGTGTACCTGAAAACACTCGCGTGAGACGTTTGGAATTGGGTGGAATGCTGCCAGTGGCACTACAGCACCGACCCCCACAGTGATGTGTGGCAATAAAGTGCGGCGTGGCTCCACCTTGAATTCTGCGGGTCGCGTTGGGCCGCTGGCGTGGGCCCGTGGTCAAGCCTTCGGATTGCCATGGCAGAAAGGAATAGGCCGACCCGTCGGAATGAGTAGACCTCGTTCCGCAATGTCAGAATGCGGCGTTCAGCGCCTTTTCCTCATCAGTTCACTTGATGAGCCGCGCCGGCTCGGACACTCAAGACGCTGTCGTTGATATGGTCGCCTACGACGAGCAATGAAGGCCAGATCGAACACGTGTGCCGAGCCTTGCCGGGCCGCCCGTTCGAACAACTGGGGCGCAAGTCGCGTCCTCCAAATCGGGAGACCCGCATGGACAGTGCAAAGGACAAAGTTGGGGGCAAGGCCAATAAGCCCGGTGGTAAGGCAAAGCAAGCCGCAGGCGCGGCACAAGAGGCAAGGCGCGGTGCCCAGCAAGCCAAAGGAAAGCTAAAGGACGCAGTTAAAGTTGCCGTAGACGAGGCTTAAAGCATTGAAGCTGCCGTGCGAACCTGTTCTTGCGCCTGCCGAACAGTATCTCTTGCCGCCCGTTGCGGGCACGGAACATACCATTGGTCCTCGCAAGCGCTTATGACTGACGGACCAGCATGCCGGCACGTGTGCATTCCTCCGGCGGCCGAGTGCCTTCATTCCTTCCCATCGAGGAAGAAGCGCACCATTTGACAAGAGGCATCCGGACCATGCGGGTCCGTATACGTTCCCGAGGGATTGCCGCCGGACCAGGCATGACCGGCGCCCTCTACCAGCCAGTATTCGACCGCCGGGCTTCCACCGGAATCTGCTACGATGGTTCTTGTATAGATCCGCCCGCTCGCGGAGCGGCCGGATTCCTTACGGACCGCGCATCGCGCGTCGGTAGGCGTTGCCTCGGCGACGATCCGATCGGCGTTGGAGGGATGGACCGTCCGATCAGCACCTCCCTGGAAGACGATCGTCCGGAGACGGTGACCATTAGCGAGCCGCTTCGGATCGGATGCAAGACCGCCGTCGCCGCGCATCGCGGAGAAGGCTGACATGACGTCGTTGGCCGATCCGTAGGCCAGGCCGGAATGGATCCCCGCGGCCGAATAGAGATCGGGATAGGTCTCGCCCATGACCGCCGCCATTGCTCCCCCTGCCGATAGGCCTGCCACGAAGACCCGGTCGCGATCGAGGCCGAATTCCGACATGATCTCCTTGGTGATTCCGGCAATGATCGAGGGTTCTCGCCCGTCGCGCATTTGGTCGGTGGGCCTGAACCAATTCCAGCAGGACGACGCATTGTCAGCACCGCTTTGACGGGGATAGGCGACCATGAGACCGTGCGCCTCGGCAACCGCGTTCATGCCCGTTCCTGCAGCAAAATCTTCGGGATCCTGCTTACAGCCATGGAGCATGACGACAAGGCCGCGCGGCCGATCGGGTGCGGACGCGGGAACGTAGAGCCTGTAGCTTCGCGAACCCGCGGGGCAGGTGAAGGATCGTGCCAGGAACTGTGCCCCATCCGAGATGACGGGCTCTCGGACCTGTCTTGCCGTGCCCGGCAGGCCGACGTCGTGTGGCGATCCGAAGACGCCCCGCGCCAGCCGACTCTCGCTCAAAATCCGTACCGTTTCTCGCAAGGGCTTCCGCAACCTCGGCGACGACGTGCCATTGCCAACCTTTTGGGCGGGCTCTTCGGCATCAGACCGTGTCGGTGGCTCGATGATCTCGGCATCCGGATCGACCGGGAAGGGGGCGGAACGCTGGATTGGCCGCGGTGGCGTGATGTCCGATGACGAGATGCGAGTATCGGAAGCCGATCGGCCGGCCAGCGCATCCTGGATCACGCGTGTCGCCTCGGCGACGTTCAAGGCGCGAGTGGACCGTAGCGCACGGCGCATGGCCGTTTCAAAATCGTCATTCATGGAGATGTCCTTCTTGGTCGGGCCGCAGTTTTACCGGATGCGTTCGGCCAGCGCTGATTTCAACTCGGTGCTGGCCTGGAGGGCGCCGAGCACGGTGATGGATTCAATTGTTGCCAGAGCAAGTTCTGGTGTGACGTCGGACGCGATGCGGGCAAGCCCGACCACCTTGATGTGAACTCTTTCACCGGCCGCCTTCAGCGATTCCAGTTCCGCTCTGCTGTAGTCGCGCAAACCCAGTTCCAGCATGTGCCGGACGATCGACTGCTTGACGGCCTCGGCCTCGGCCGTGAGCTGGTTGCGGATCGCAGTGCGGATGAAGTCGCTGCGATTGGAATAGCATCCTTCCCGCACGAGAACGTCAATGCGACCGAGATCGACATAACCGAGATTGATGGTGATCTTCTCAGATTCACCGCCCCTGTCGCGTAGGTGATTGTCTTTCATGCCATCCACTCGCCATCTAGCTGGATGGTATATGGATGTTATCATGGTCTGTTTCAAGAGCTGGTGCTAGGAGGCAGCGCGGTTCGGCTAAGAAAAGCTGCGCCTTTTAACCCAGCTCGGTTCGAGGGCACGATCCATAGAGGCTTGGGGCGGTTTCGGGACTGGTCGAACTCTCTGCTAAATGTCTCTGCGGAGGCGCGCAGGCGTCGGAGTTGATCGTATCATTTCGAGCTCGGCAGTCCGCCGGACGGCCTGTCGTTGATGGAGACGGCCACCGCTGCTCTAAGGCTGCGGTCCGACTTGGAATGAGAACGAGCAATGCCAACCCTCGGGAAGCTTACAACGCTGTACGATGGAGATCGCGTAATGCATTGATTTTGGGACAGCGCTCTGTTGCGTCCGCTAAAGTGAGGACAACATTCTTCGTGTTTATGGCCTCTACTTGAACTGAAAACCGATTGCCCAGAAGTTGCAGCGATGCGTCGTGCGTTTGATCAGTTGCACTTCACAGCGCGTCCTTCGCCGGTCGTCATCAGCAGCCATTTTTCGTAGTATGGCCGCCACATGTCCGGCATCTCCTCCGGAGAGGAAGGCGGCACGAAACGCGTGAATATGGATGCGCACGGTCGGAAAATCGGGTTGCAACCTCAGCAACCTGATCGAACACCTGGGGTATCCAAGCGACCTGCCAAGGGGTACTCTCGGCGAACATGCGTTGCATGTCTATGTAAAGGTCAGCCCATTTTCCTGGATTCATGTCGTGCGGCGCTCAAACGAAATGCCAATCATTTGCTAGGTCGTCTTGCCGGTGGAGTTGGTGTGCCGAAACAGTTTTAGTTTCTCAGTGAGTTCGATAACCGAGACCGGTTTGCCGATCGTTGCGAGCGCTGTCTCCGCATACTCAGCGGCGACCGCTTCCTGATCGGTGACGAAGATGCTCGGAATGCCGCGCTGGCGAAGCCACTTTGCGGCATCCGGGCCGGTGCGCCCGTCGGCCAGATCGATATCCACCGGGCACCCCGTCGACCTCGATTATCTCTATCCTGCCAACCAGATCGGCGAAGCTGCTGGCGGAGCCTGCAAAGACATACCCAGATCCTCGATCATCGCCTCAATGTGAAAGACGATCAGCGGGTTGTCTTCGAGATAGAATATCCGCAACGCCGACGCGGAAGATTCCATGCGCTCAACCTCCTATGCCTCCGGTTGCCTGAGCAACACGCGCGGAAGCGGACCCGATAGGGTGCAACGCAATCCGATGCCAAGAGGATCATGATGCAGGCGACGTCCATTCGGGCTGCCTCTGTCGCGCTCAACCCTGAAGGCGACGGTATGTTCCGGGGAAGCTGTCGAAAGCCAAACGCAGCGCCCGGTAGAGTGAAAAGGAGCGCATCAGTTGGTCGACTTGTGCGATTGTCCGTTAAACCAACACTTCAGAGGAGAACATCCTCCTGAAATAGGAGCGCTCTTCAAACCGCTTGTTGTTGAAATGTTCCTTCAATCGGGTGCAGATCAAGCTCCGCACGGCTGATGCGAGTGATGCCGCTCCCAAACGTGGCCTGCGCACTTAGATAATGACTTGCTCTCCCAGCTCGACGACTCGATTGGCGGGCAGATGAAAGTAATCAGTTGGATCAATCGCCGAGTCGGCCATGGCGATGAAGAGCTTGTCTTGCCAGTGGGGCAGTCCTGACTGGGGGTCGGCTATCAGCTTGCGCCGGCCGAGATAAAAGGACGTCGACATGATCTCGAACTTGAACCCCCCCTTTCGACAGCGCGCCAGCGCCCGTGAGACATTCTGATCGTCCATGAAGCCGAATCTCAGCTCCAGCAGGCTGAACCGATCAGACAGCTGCGTAATTGTGTAGCGGTCCTTCTCGGGCACATACGGGACCCTGGCGGTCTTGATGGTCATGATGACGTTGTGCTGATGAAGGACGTGATTGTGCTTGATGTTATGCAACAGAACTGCCGGCGTTGTCTCGGGCGTAGCGGTCAGGAAGACCGCTGTTCCGGGGACGTCGACAGGAGCGTGCTCGGACTTTCGTTCGACCATGGCCATGAACTGGCTCAGCGGAATGTCGTGACGGGCGGTCTTCTCGCGCAGCAGGCTGACCCCCTTCCGCCAGGTCAACATCATCGTAATCAAGGTGCCGGCGATCAGGATGGGCACATACCCTCCGTGGTGAACCTTCAACAAATTGGCGCCGAGGAAGACCAGTTCGAGACTGAACAGGGGAAGCAAGACAGCTATGGCTGTCAAAGCGGACCAGCCCCATTGGCGCCGAACGAATTCGAAGGCGAGGATCGTATCGATCACCATCGCGCCCGTAATGGATACGCCGTATGCGGGGGCAAGGGCTTCGGAGCTACCGAACATCAGCATGAGGGCGAGAACACCGGTCAAAAGGATGGTGTTGACCAAGGGTAGGTAAATCTGACCCGTTTGCGTTTCCGAGGTGTAGTAGATCTCGAAGCGGGGGAGGAAGCCGAGGTGGATCGCTTGCCGTATAAGCGAAAAGGCTCCGGTGATCACCGACTGGCTGGCGATGATCGTTGCGGCCGTGGCAAGGATCACCATCGGCAACAATGCCCAGTTCGGGAACATCAGGAAAAACGGATTGTCGATGACATTGGGATGGGACAAAACCAGCGCGCCTGTCCCAGATAGTTCAACGCGAGGGCGGGGAACACGACCGTAAACCACGCCGACTGGATGGGCAGCCGGCCGAAATGACCAAGATCGGCATAAAGCGCTTCAGCGCCGGTCACGGTAAGGAAGATGGCGCCGAGTACGATAAAGCCGACGAGGCCGGCATCCCACAAGAAGCCAACCGCATAGAGCGGGTTGAAGGCTGCAAGGATCGCCAAATCGTCGCCTATATGCGCAATGCCAGCAGCTGCCATCACCAGAAACCAAATAAGGGTGATTGGACCGAAGAAAATCGAGACAGCACCGGTCCCGCGAGACTGGACGGCGAAAAGCAGCAGGATTATCACGATAGAGATCGGCAGCACGTAGTCGTCAAGCGCCGGCGTCACGAGCTTCAATCCCTCGACGGCCGACAGCACCGACAGCGCCGGAGTGATCATCGCGTCACCGATGAACAGGGCGGCACCGAGAACGCCGGCAAAAAACATGAGGACCGGATACTTGGTGCCCTTCTTCAGCAACAGGGCGAGCAGGGACAAAGTGCCACCCTCACCATCGTTGTCGGCGCGAAGCAGAAAGAGCACGTATTTAATGGTCACGATGGCGGTCAGCGTCCAGAGTACCAGCGACACGAGACCGATGACTTCGTCCCGCCCGACGCCACCTGGCCCAAACGGGCGCAGTGCCTCGCGGAAGGCGTAGAGAGGGCTGGTCCCGATGTCGCCATAGACCACGCCGATTGCCCCGACGGTCAGCGCCAGAAACTGCGGCAGATTTTTCGCTTGTGCCGGTGCGTGGTCGAGGGAGTCGGCCATGTGTTCTCCCTATCCTTATGGCGACCTGCTGATCTTACTGAAGATGTTAAATGCGGTCCCCTCGAGAGTCGAGCAACTGAATCAACTGAACCACTTTCTTATTTGTTCCTGCTTAACTACTCCGAAAAGCGCGTTGCCAGCGCGGCAAGCGCAGTCGTCTACCCTGAACAGATCGGATCCGTTTGAAAGCTCTGGCGCCGTCGCGAGCCCGTTCGTGGCGTGGAGAGATTCAAGACGCACCTCTTCGACTGCCATGGTATTCTTTTCGCTTCTGGTCTTTTGAATTGGCGTCTTGATCGTGCCGCGTAAGCCACCTTCCTTCTGGTCAGGGGGCGAAGATCTGCTGCCACGCCGGACTTTCTTTGTGCTCGAAAGATCCGCATAAAGTATCGACGGGAACTGGTAGCCCATTAAATGTGGCTGGTCCATTCCGCGGTCGGCAATGGGTATGGCCTGCTTCATTGGCTAGCTGATCCGGTTAAGGCGCGTCAGGAAGAAGTCCCAGCACGCCAATAGGAGACGACAAGTTGCTCGTCGCGCTTTAGCTTCGTCTGCTCGCGGACGAACTGGCGGATCGTCTTGAACGCGCCATGTTCGCACGCAGCCCAGAGATAGATCGACCTGCCATCTTCCGGAAATTCGCTATTCCTGACAGCATCGACAAGCAGACTTCCTGGCTTTGCCCCGTTGCGCACGAGCCAGTGCACGTCGACCGCCGCCGAACTCTCTAAAGCCTGGATTTCTTCGCCGTCAGCCACCTCGATGTAGGCAATCCCCGTCGCAGCAAAAGGCAGGTTGGCGAACATCCGGGCAATCGCGGGAAGGGCGGTCTCATCTCCGGCAAACAGATACCAGTCCGCCACGACGAGTCCGCCGCCGCCAGGTCCGAATACGCCTACTTCCGTGCCGATGACTACTGTCTCGGCAAACCGAGAGCCAGGCCCGACATCGGAGTGGATCACGAAGTCAATCTCGATCTCTTCCGTCTCGACGTCGACGGAGCGGACCGTATATTTACGCAAAAATGGTTTGTGGTCCGGATCCTCCCATTCGATCACGCCACTCGACGCCACCGATGGCCAAACCGGGCTTCGGAGTTCCGGTCTTTGGATCAGAAGATTGAGGTGGAGCGCGTCGAGACCTGCAAAACGGGCGGCGTTCTGGCAGCGAAACCTCAGGCGCCGCATATGGGGCGTCACGTCGTGACTGCCGATGACCGTCAGGACCTGGAAATTGGGTGGCCGTGTCTGACCGTCGCTATCGCCGCTCCAGCGGATCTCGGGGGCCGCCTCTCCGGCGAACTCCAGGATATGGGAGGCGATCGTCATACGCGCGAAATAGAGGTGCTCGAAATCAGGCGCCTCTATCTCGACGCACGTGCGTGCGCCCTCGCCGAAAAAGCGGGCGGTGCAGCCGGATAGTCGCAGCACGACCTCGCCCGCCTGCCTGCTGACCTCTGCGCCGTGCTCGAGCATGTGATGGCAAAGCCGGGTTATGACGGGTTCAGGATTAGGCAAGGCAATCAATGCCTGAGCCGAATAGGTTCTGCCTACCATGGGGACATTCCTGTCATTGCGCGATCCTTGAAACGTCGAGGTCGAGCCAGAAGGTGCCTTCGAGTGGCACGCTCAAGAACCGGTTGTTGATCTCGGCAAGGGTCGCGGCCGGATCAATGTCAGTGAACAGATCCGGATGAATCCATCGCGCGTAGCATTCAAAGGCCAGAACATTGAGAACCGAGATCGACAGTTGATGGGACACTGCGTGGGCACGGCCGCTACGCACTGCTGTCAGACTGGAGCGCAAGTCGCTCGAAACAAGCATGGCGAACGATCTCGATGCCGCATCCGCGGTGATATCATCGCCAAGAACGAGGCCGTTCTGGGCCGCAAGGTGCGGTCCTCCGGTCGCAATGTAGACCTCCGGGTCCTTTACCAGCACGTACTCGGCGCTCAGCCTTCCGTCGTAGCCGGGCACGCCGACGCCAATGCTCTCGCCTCCGGCCAGCTTGAGATATTCAGTCATGCGGTTGTCGCGCCCCGGCGTTGAGCAACAGTCCTCGCCGGCGTGGGCATCGATCAGGACCGAAGGGCGCCTGAGATTGCGCGTGCGATCCGTGATGAGCGCATAACGCGGCCGGACAAAATCGCTAAAGGCATGGGCCTGCGCCTCTCGGCCGATCACCTTTCCAAGAAGTTCGATCGAGGAAATGGTAGTTTCTGCCGGGCCGCGTCCATCGTTGGCGGGGCCATCGAGAAATACCACCGGCACCCCGGCGGCCTCCAGTGTCGCAGCGACCTGTGTCCAGCTTTGGTCCCAGAGAGAGACGACGAAGACGTCCGGCTTGACGGCGAGAATGGCCTCAGGCGAGGTCTTTGAACCGACCACGCCACCCGCCACCGGGATAGAATCGATGCTGGGAAAGCGGGCGCGGAACGACTGGTAGAAACCTCTGTCGATCCTTTGCGGCGCCGCCCAGCCGGCGAGGCGCGAAACCGGATCCGGATCGATAAGCGCCAGCGACAGGAGCAGCAGGCTTTCATTGGTAGCGATGCGCTGGGCGGGGATTGCGAGGCGGACGTCACGCCCTGCGGCGTCGGTGAGCCGGATTTCCGCCGCCGCCGGCACGCCCAGGAAGAGCGCGATGACGAATGCTGCCGCAAGTCGGACCAATGGGACGGTTGTCTGGACAGGCATTTTCAGGATCATGCGGCCTACCACGCGTAGTTCAGGCTGGCCGTAACCGCCCGTCCAGCACCGTAGTTGCAACTTCCGCCGGTAATGTTCAGGCAATGCGAGACATACTCCTCGTCGAACAGGTTGGTGACGTTGACGCGAAATTTCGTGCCTTCGAAAGACTTGTGCAAGGCGTCGAAGTCATACGCGGCGCCGATATCGACCAGTACGCGGCTGGGGATGCGCAAATCATCTCGATAGGTGGCGTCGGTCTGATAAGACGAGGTCATCCGCACCCCGGCGCTCAGCGAAAGGCCCTCGATGGCAGAAGGACGATAGTTTATCCAGGCGCTGCCCTGATGCTCTGGCGATCTCAACATCTCGCGGCCCCTGGCCGCCGCGTTCGTAGACTGGACTACTTCGGAATCCGAATAGGAGTAGGAGGCAAGGACGTCGAATTCGGGGGTGATCTCGTACTTCCCTTCAAGCTCCAATCCCCGCACGCGCTGCTTGCCGGTCTGCACGCTGTAGAGCGAACTGGCAGGATCGGGCGTGAGGCCATTTTCGAGCGTCAAGTCAAACAGTGAGACCGTGATCATGCCCCAGCCGCCCGGCGGCTCGAACTTCACGCCAATTTCGTACTGTTCGGCCCGTTGCGCCTCAAAGGGCATTCCGGGCCGGCTGGCACCCAGGGCCGGCAAGAAGGCGGTGGAATAGCTGACGTAGGGAGCGATACCGTTGTCGAAGAGATAGGAGAGGCCGGCCCGCCACGTCACTTCGCGATCATCGTTGGAGACGGTCGACCGATCCGGAGCCAGGCGGTTTTGGGTATCGATGTCCGAGAGATCGTAGCGCAGGCCGACCGTCCCTACCCAGTTGTCGTAGCGGATCTGGTCCTGGGCATAGAAGCCGACCTGCCGTTGCTTCTGCAGGCCAGTGCGCTGGATGGCCGGGACTGGTATCGGTGCGGTGCCGTAGACCGGGTCGAGATAGTCGAGGGGCGGCACTCCGACAGTGCCGTTGCCGAAATTGGTCGACGAATCGGCCCGGAGGACGTCGATGCCGAAGAGAGCCGTGTGATCGAGGGCACCGGTATCGAACCGGGCTTCCAGTTGGGTGTCGACGTTGAAGCTTGTCAGCCAATCATCCGACACTGCCGAAGCCCGATTGAGGGTATGGCCGTCGGGCCGATAGGCGAAGGCCGGGTTGACGAGGGCGAGGAACATGTTCTGGCTCGCGCGGCCGTAGCGCAGGTTCTGACGCACGCTCCAGGTGTCGTTGAACTCGTGGGAAAATTCGTATCCGAGCGTATAGAAATTGCGTTCAAAGATGCTGGCGTTGGGATCGCCGAGATAGAGCTCTCGTGGGATCTGTCCGAATGAATTGTCGATCAGTGTCCCGATCGCCGGGTAGAAACGGGGGTTGAAGTCCTTCGGGCGATCCTTCTGATAGTAGCCATAAAGAGTGAGTTGTGTCTGGTCGGTCGGCGCCCAGGTCAAGCTCGGCGCAAGCATGAGCTGGCGTTCTTGCTCTCGATCGATCTGGCTGCCCATGTTCTTGCCGAGTCCGGTAAGCCTGTAGGTCCAGTCGCTTCCTTCGCTGACCGGTCCTGTGAAGTCGAACATCCCTTCGATGCCACCGAAAGACGAGGTCTGGATGCCTACCTCGTTATGGCGCTCCGGTTGCGGACGCTTGCTGACCTGGTTGACGAGCCCCCCTGGGACCGCCCGGCCGTAGAGAACCGACGCCGGCCCCTTGATGACGTCGATGCGCTCAAGTGCGTAGGGGTTCACGGCCGGAGTGGCATAGTTGTTGGGGTCGCCCGGAAGCACCAGTCCGTCGAGCCACATCGTACCGTAGGTGTTGAAGCCGCGGATATAGAGCCAGTCGTAACGGATGTCGTAGCCGTTGCTCTCGGTCAACACACCCGGAGTGTATCGCAGCGCCTCCGACACGGTGTTCGCCCCTTGCTCGTCCATCTGGTCACGCGTGACGACGCTGATTGCCTGTGGCGTCTCGAGGAGAGAAGTATCGGTCTTTGACGCGCTGAGGCTTCGCTTGGCGACAATCCCATTGTCCGGCCCCCTTGGGTTGTCCTTAGAAGCAGTTACGGTGATCGCCTCGAGCCGGGTTCCCGGGGCCGCATCCTGTGCCAACACAGGTGCCGCGAGACCGAGGACGCCAGCAAATGTCGAGGCAAAAAGAGTCTCTTTGCGGTGCGCAGCGAACGTGCGTGCACGCTCTTTCGCGTCGCGTCTTTTGCCAAACCTGCCGTCTTCGCTCGTCATGATCCTACCCCAAGTCGATTGCATCTTTTGTTAAACTTGACTGATTAAATCAAGTTAAGTTATTGCTTTAGGGCAATTGTTCCACGACGGGCAACGGCGGGTCCTTTGCGCAACGCGCTGATATCTTTGCGTGACGGCAAATGTCCTGTTCGGACTGCCATCTTCAATGGCGCTGCAAGGTTGCTGGTGAATGCCGTGTGCACTACAAGCCGCGAGGGTTGGAAATGACAACTTCAGTATGCCGGTACGGCAATGGCCTGAAACCTGATGCCGAGGGCGAGGTGCAGGCAGATGAGAGCCGCACGGGGCGGCACCTCCGTGTCCGAGATCTCTTGCGCCAGGACGGGATCGTCCTCGAAAGCCCCGACGGACTTTCTCCCGACGATACATTGATGAGGGGAGAATTCCTGCACCGAGAACTCCGCCGTGGGCTCGTGCTGCATGTCAGCGATGCGATCGAGGAGCGGCCCTTCACCGCCACGTCGCGTCTTGGCGAGGAACTTTCCTGCATCTTCTTTCTGGACGGCAATGTCGATCTCTCAATCGGCGACCGCCACTTTCATTTTGATGCGCATGGCGGCGTCGTACAGGGCGTTGCGATCATGAACGCCTCCCCTGAGAGTTTCAGTCGTGCCTCTCTGGGAGGACAGCACCTGCGCCATCTCGTCGTGTCCGCGACGCCGGAATGGCTGCATCTCGACGCGCTCGATGAAGTCGCCGACACCAAGGGCGGCGAAAGGCTTCTCCGCGAACACCTCTTCGAACATCGCTGGACCGTCACTCCTCGCCTGATAGAGATCGTTCGCCAGATCTTCGCGCCCCCACCGCTTTTGCCCGCAATGCGCGACCTCTATCTCGAAAGCCGCGCCGTGGAACTTGTGGCAGAAACGATGGCAGCGGCATTGCAGGCGAGCCGGCGTGAACCGACCGGCATGATTCTGACGCGGCAGGATGCCATTTGCCTCGATCGCGCCAAGAATTACGTCGCAGCGCGATGGGCCGACCCGCTCAATGTTGAAGTGATCTCGCGTGCCGCCGGTATCAGCGCGAGCGGCCTGCAGCGTCTTTTCCGAATCGCGGAGAACCAGAGCGTGTTCGAATATGTGCGCAAACTGAGACTGGCACAGGCCTTCGCGGCCTTGAGCAACGGCGAAGCCACTGTCCTGGAGGCCAGTCTTGTTGCGGGCTATTCTTCCGCGGCCAACTTCGCGACGGCCTTCCGCCGGCAGTTCGGCATCACGCCAAGTCACCTGATGCGACGGTCCGAAAGCCGCCATTGGCCGAAGTCTTCGCAAGCAGTGTAGTTTACATCATCATCGAAAAAGAACCTCTCGGGCCGGCTTGCCGTGCTTGCGCGCATCTGCCAGCCCCGCAACCGGAGAGTTTGGCTACCTAGTTATGGGAAGGCGGCCGCTCGTTCCGTTCTGGCGATCGGCTATCCCCTCGTCATGGTGATGGCGGCGATACCCGCACTGGTGATGGTTTCCGGCCGATACGATGGTCGTCATGATGAAGCCTTGACTGCCGAACCTTGCGCTGGTCGTTCTCGCTGGAACTGGCCGAACACGTGGTCGGCGATCTCACTCTGAACAGCAAACAAGTCTTTGACGGGCCGATCCCAGCGCTCCGACCAGACGCGGATCCCTGAAGTTGCATTGACAAGCCGCGCGTATACGCGAATGCGCGGGCCTTGGCGTTGGATTGAACCTAAAGAACATAGCCAACTTTCAGGTCCCGCCCGATTTGTCGAATGTCAGCCTTGCCTTGTTAGGGCTCATCGGCCGCTCTAAGACGAGTGAGCAAGCCAGTAATCGCGATGGGCGGAACCGGAGGGAGGAGAGGCGGCACAAACGCCTGTCTAGTTCGCCACCTAGGGCGGTTTCCACGAAGCGACCTAGTCGCCCGTTGGTGTTGGGGTCTTTGTTGACCATGGCTTCCCAAGTCGATTGTTGTGCTGAAGTTAAACAGCACTACGTCTTAATAAGCGAAACGGCATTTTTGTTAATTAACGCATTCGCTTAATTAGCGATAGAGCAATAGAAGCTGGTTCGAATCCGTTCGAGAGCGATAATTTATATTGCTAGACGCAGGTAAGTGATTACAGCGTCCGCGATCATTTTCTTATGCCGTTCGTACGTGGCAGTTTCCGAAAGATTGCGCTGGAAAATCGTACTGAAGGTATGGGCGTTGGAGACCCGGAAGAAGCAGAAGGCGCTGATCAGCAAATGCAGATCGATTGCGTCGATCTCACGCTGAAAACTTCCATCCGCTTTGCCGCGCTCCAGAATGTCCGTCAGCGTTCGAATGATCGAGACGTTGAGGTCGGCAATCTCGGTGGAGCGACGCATGTGCGCGGCCAGGAGAATGTTCTCGCCGCTCACCAGTCTGACGAAGTCCGGATGGTTTTCGTCGTAGTCGAAGGTGTTTGAGATCAGCGTCCGCAGCGCCGCGACTGGCTGCATTTCGGTAAGCTGGAGATCGGCCTCGCGTGAGCGGATCTTGCGGTAGGCCTTCTCAAGGACAGCGAGATAGAGGTCTTCCTTGCTGATGAAATAGTAGTAGATCATGCGCTTGGATGTGCGCGTTCGCTCCGCGATCGCGTCGACCCGGGCGCCTGCTAACCCATGAGCGGCGAATTCCTCCGTCGCGACGGCCAGAATGTTCTCTCGCGTTCTTTCGGGGTCATTTTTGCGCGATACCTGTTCTCGCTTTTCCAATCTCCCGTCTCCGTTGAAGCATTCAGTCAAACCGACCGGTGCGTAGCACGTGATCGATGCCGTGCTCCACGTGTTGGCGCAGCATAGACCTTGCGCCTTCCACGTCGCGGGCCATGGCAAGGTCGAAGAGTTTGCGATGATCGTCCGCAACCGGTTTCCCCCGGAAGCTGCGCGCAAGCAAGTGGTAGCGTAGAAATCGATCGAACGTCGTTGCCAGCGTTTCCATCAGCACCGTAGAGCCGCAAGCCGACGCGAGCGCCTGATGGAACTCCCAGTCGTAGCGCACCCAATCCGGCGTTCGGTCGACGTCGCCGGTTAGCAAACGCTGCTCCACCGCGGCAAGCTTGTGTCTGGCTGCCACAACGCGCGCTTCCCATTCAAGGTCACCCGCGGCGAGAGACAGAGCAAGAGCATGACTCTCGAGCAGAAGGCGCATGTCACCGAGATCCCGCAGCTCCTTCGCGGAAACCGGTGCGACATGGAAGCCGCGCTGCCCTTCGGCAATCACAAGGTTTTCGGTGGCAAGCCGCGATAAGGTTTCTCTGAGGGTGGAGATGCTTACTGAGTATCGATCACGTAGGTCGTCGAGTTTCAGCTTCTGACGCGGAGATAATGTGCCCGCGATGATATCGCTCCGGATTTGGCGAAACGCCATCTCGCTCGCAGTTTCCGATGGTATATTTTGGACGATCATGTTTCCTCCCTTACTCGAATTATATCCTATGAAATGAAAAATCTATGATAAAAATTATTTGACATGAGATATTGAACATCAGAAACTCCGGCTATAGCTGGCCGCTTGTCCGCGCCTTTTTTAACTAACTGGTCCGTGCATGAACGAGGTGCTCTTCCGAGGAGGAAGAGTGAAAGTGGGAAAGAGACCGGCCACTCGACGGTCGGCTAACGGGAGGAAAATCAATGGTTTTTGAAATCGACCGACGCCGCTTTCTTGGCGTTTCCGCGGCGGCGACCGCGGCTTTTGCTTTCCCAGCATTTGCACAGGACAAACCCGTGCTGAAGTTTTCGGCGGTGTTCTCCGAGCAGGACATCCGCGCCGAGATGATGAAATCCTTCAAGGATGCCATCAAGGACAGCTTCACGCTGGAGCCGTTCTATGGCGGAACGCTCTTCAAGCAGGGCACCGAACTGGTGGCTCTCCAGCGCGGCAACCTGCAGATGGGCAATATCGCCCCGCAGGATATCTCAAACCAGATTCCCGAATGGTCTGTGCTGACCTCAGCCTATCTGTTCCGCGATGCCGCCCATCTCAAGGCGTTCTTCGACAGCGATACCGGCGCGGAATTCAAGAAAATGGCGGAAGATCAGCTCGGCGTGCATATTTTGGGTCCGACCTATTTCGGTGCACGTCAGGTGGGGCTTAAACCGGAAAAGAAGATTGCAACACCTGCCGACATGGCCGGTATCAAGCTTCGGATGCCGGGTGGCGACGCCTGGCAGTTCCTGGGGGCTGCGCTCGGCGCAAATCCGACGCCTATGGCCTATGCCGAAGTCTATACCGGTCTGCAGACCGGCGCGATCGACGGACAGGACAATCCGCTTCCGAACGTCAAGAACATGAAGTTCTATGAAGTGATGTCGCAGATCGTGCTGACCTCGCATCTGATCGGTTACGATCTGCTGACTGTTTCCAGCAAGGTGTGGGCCGACATGTCGCCGGAACAGCAGACAGCGTTCCAGGCGGCGGCGGATAGGGCGATGGCCTGGAGCCAGGAACAGCACCTGGCGCAGGAAAAGGCTCTGGTCGACGAGTTCAAGGCAGCCGGCCTCAAAATCTATGAACCGGACATTGCCGCATTCCGGAAGCATGCACAGGAGAAGTATCTCTCCTCCGATCTCGCAAAATCGTGGCCTGAAGGCATCCTCGAGAAAATAGCAGCCCTGTAGTCGTATCAGCGACAAAAAGATGTCGGCCGGGTTCGACCCGGCCGATTGGGTGAGGTGAGGAGGAATTTCGTGTCCGAGAGACTGCTTGCCTTTGGCCGGTGGCTGCGCCGGCGGGCTGAAAACATTTTGGCCCTCATGCTGTTGGGCATGTTCGTCGTGTTTCTGTTGCAGATCCTGTTCCGCTATGTCCTCAATCTCTCCATTGGCTGGACGCACGAAGTCAGCGTTGCTCTGTGGATCTGGATAGTGCTCTTCGGGTCCGCTTTCGTGATCGGCGAGAGTGAAGAAATCCGGTTCGATTTCTTCTGGGCTAGCGCGTCCGCCCGTGCCCGCCGCATCATGACGCTGATTTTTGCCGTGGCTCTTGTCGTCGCCTTCGGCGTCTCGCTGCCGGCCGTCATAGACTACGTCATGTTTATGAAGGTCGAGAAGACAGCCTATCTCAAGATCCGCTTCGACTATCTCTACTCGATCTACGTCGTCTTTGCGGTAGCAATGATCGTGCGCTACATCTGGCTTGCATGGCAGGCAGCCTTCGGCAAGGCGCCGGACGCTTTCGATCCCACGAAAGCGAGCTCCGGCGTATGAATTTCACCAGTCCTTTTTCGCTTACCATTGTCCTCATCACGGCTCTTGCCTTTTTGGGCTTGCCGATAGGGCTGTCGATGATCGTTGGTTCGATCCTGTACCTGTTTCTTGTCGGAGCCGACATGGGAACGGTGGCCGAGCAATTTCTGAACGGCATGTATTCCAACTATATCATTCTTGCAGTGCCGCTGTTTGTGCTCGCTGCCGAATTCATGAACATCGGCTCGATGACGGAGCGGCTTCTCAACTTCTGTAATGTTCTCGTTGGTCGGTTCCGCGGCGGCCTTGCGCAGGTGAACGTGGTGCAGAGCATCGTATTTGCGGGCATGTCCGGCTCTGCGATCGCGGATGCGGCGGGCAGCGGGCGCATGATGCAGAATATGATGACCCGAGACGGGCGTTACACGCCAAGCTATGCCGCCGCGTTGACGGCTGTGACCTCCGTCATCGGCCCGATCATTCCTCCTTCCATTCCAATGGTAATCTACGCGCTCGTTTCGGACGCATCGATCGGCTATCTCTTTATCGGCGGCATGATCCCTGGACTGTTGATGGCACTTCTGCAGATGGTGCAGGTTGCAATCACCGCGCGGCGCAAGAACTTTCCGGTGGAGGACCCCGTACCGCTTCGCGATATCCCGAAGATCACCTGGCAGGCGCTTCCGGCGCTCATGATGCCGGTCGTTCTGCTTGGCTGCATCTATTCGGGCATCACGACACCGACTGAGGCTGCAGCTCTTGCGGCGGCCTACGCGCTGGCCATTTCCGTCGTGATCTATCGCAGTATTTCGTTGGTGGCCTTCTACGACGCATTAAAGACCAGCTCGAAGACGACAGCATCAATCGGCATGCTGATCGCCGGCTCGCTGGTCTTCAACTACGTTGTCACGATTGAGAACATCCCGGAGACACTGCGTGTGCTTTTGACGGGTTGGGATCTGTCACCAATTGGCTTTCTGATCCTCGTCAACGTCCTTCTGCTCCTGCTAGGCTGCGTGCTGGAGGGGACAGCAATCCTACTGATTATCGTTCCCGTATTCATCCCGACCGCGCAAGCGCTTGGTATCGATATGGTGCATTTCGGGGTCATGGTGGTCGTCAACGTCATGTTGGGGCTGGTTACACCACCCTACGGGCTGTTGCTTTTTATCATGACCAACATTTCCGGTGCGCCGGTGCGCGACATCATTCGCGACGCGTTGCCGTTTCTTGGCTGGATGGTGCTCTGCCTGGCGCTCATCACCTTCTTTCCCGACCTCGTACTCTGGTTGCCGCGCCTCACGGGCTACCAGGGGTAACAGGTAAAGCGATCATGACAGACCCCAAACCCCTCTTCATTCTCAACGGACCAAACCTCAACCGGCTTGGAAAACGCGAGCCGGAGATTTACGGCTACACGACACTCGGCGAAATCGAAACGTGGTGCAAGCAGGCGGCTGGAAAGCGGCCGGTGGAATTTCGCCAGACGAACAGCGAGGAACGGCTTATCGAATGGGTGCACGAAGCGATCGATGAGGACGCTGCAGGCATCATCATCAATCCAGCCGCGTTCACGTTCACATCGCTTGCTTTGCTGGATGCGTTAAAGATGTTTCCAGGCCCGATCATCGAATTTCACATCAGCAATGTTCACAGGCGTGAACCGATCTATCACCGCTCCTACGTCTCGATGCGTGCTACTGCGGTAATAGCGGGTCTGGGGGCTACAGGCTATCCCACAGCGGTTCATGCCATTGAAGCGCTCATTGAGCAAAACAAGGTCTGATGGTGCTCGCAATGTCTTGCGCCACTCCCGACACACAGAGCTGTGCTATCGATCCGCGTCGAAAGATCATTGCAGCCTATGTCGACGATGAGAGTCCAGAGATTGTAAGCGCGGCTAAACACGATTATCGACGACAGCTACACTATGCTCCAGCTTGCGAGCAGGCTTCGGCAAGAGGCGATCTTAGCAAGGGGCTCGCATTTGGCGGTCACGCACAGGGCGACACCTTCCGGGAGTTCGAATGGCGGGGACTCAGGCCTTTTTTTTAGATGCTTGTTGTTTAACGCGGATCCGTAGCGGCTTGCCTTCCATTTGCTCGATATCGAAGGCGTTTGTCTTGCGCACGAGATCGCTGAGCTTGCGAAAGCCGTAGGTTCGCGGATCGAAGTCCGATGCCAGGTTCGCCAATTGCGTGCCGATGGACCCAAGCGGGACCCATCCGTCTTCGCTTTCCATCTGGGAGATGACCTTCTTGATGATGGGGGTCGCGGCCTTCGGCTGCTGAAGCGGAGTGGGCGTCTGAGCCGATTCCGCACCATTTGACGCGACGATCGGTAGGAGGTTTTCCGTGTAAATGAATCTGCGGCATGCCTGACGGAAGCTTTCCGGCGTCTTTTGCTCGCCGAAGCCGAAAACATCGGTGCCTTGCTCGCGGATCCGCGACGCCAGACGTGTGAAATCACTATCGGACGAGACCAGACAGAAGCCATCGAAGCGACCGCTGTGCAACAGATCCATTGCGTCGATCACGAGGGTGATATCAGACGCGTTCTTTCCGGTGGTATACGCAAACTGCTGCTGCGGTATGATTGCGTGACGCGACAGCACTTCGATCCATGCTTTCGATCGTCCACTGGCGAAATCTCCGTAGATGCGCCTGACGCTGGCCTCTCCGATCTTGGCGATTTCCTCAAACAGGCCATCGGCAATTTTAGCCGAAGCATTGTCGGCATCGATCAGGACGGCGAGACGAGGAGACCGTGCTTCACCAGACATTGAACTCTCCTTTCACTTCCGCGACGGCTCGAATGTGTTCCCAGCTGTTCCAGCTTTGAGAGGTCAGTTCCGGCTGGAGGCGGTATGAGCCCTAAGCCTGCTCTAATGAGAGGCCTGCTTCGCTCACCTGAAAAGCAACCGATCACTCAATCCCCCATAAAGCCCTTGCCACAAGGCGTCCATGTATGAAGCATACAAACGCTACTTTGGGAATCCTTGCACTTCCTAACACGTGCCAGCTCGGGGCGAGAAATGGCATCAGAAAGGCATGAGGCTGGCAGATGGTTAAAGCTAATTCCACACGAGCTACCAGCGACTTGGTGCAGCAGGTTCTGGAACGTCCGCGAGCGCTCAAGAAGAAAGTGTTGCCCTCCGACGGTTCCACGACGAAACTCACCCTCAACGTCGATACCGACGTGGTCGACTGGTTCAAGTTATCCGGTGCCCATTGGCGCTCAAGGATGCAAGAGGCTCTTCGAAACGCCACCGAACTCGACAAGGATGTTTGATCCCGACGGATCCGTCTCGAATTTCCTCGGCAACAACCGGGTATCCTTCTCTTTGGCGTGCGAAACCGCGAGTTTGACGGCGGAGCCAATCCCACGCTGCTGCCCACAGTCAACGTGGCTGCCGCCTCGCATTGGGGCAAAGGAGAAAAACCGACGGCCGCGTCTGGCCTCTCCGTTGGCGCGTTGAGGTCGCTCTCGATCGGTGAGGAGCCCTATTGGTAGGAGACGATGTCGGCGGAATATGTATTTTGGCACTCCTATCTATCGAGTGCCAAAGGTGCTATGTAAGGATTGCAGCCGCCCTATGTGCAGGCCGCAGAAAGAATCCCTATGAAAATCCGTCCACTGCATGACCGCGCCGTCATCCGGCGCGCGCAAGGCTATCTCAAATCCAAGGGCGGGATCATCACTCGCGACATTGCCAAGGAAAAGCCGCAGGAAGGCGAAGTGATCGCCGGCTGTCGAGGCACCCGTAATGAATGCGGCAAGCTGATTCCGCTCGACGCCACGTTCGGTGATAGGATCTTGCTCGGCAAGCGGTCCGGTACCGATTTCAGGATCGACGGTGAGGCACCCCTGATCAAGAACGAGCCCGACATCATGGACGTTGTCGAAAAGACCGTCGCGGCCAAGAAAGCTGCCTGGCCGTCGATTTCCGACCGCAATCTCAAGACCGAACTGGACGAACACAATGTCTGCCAAGGAAATCAAATTCTCCACTGATGCGCGCGATCGCATGCTGCGCGGTGTCGAGTTGCTCAACAACGCCGTCAAGGTGACGCTGGGCCCCAAGGGCCGCAATGTTGTCATCGACAGGGCCTATGGCGCGCCGCGCATCACCAAGGACGGGGTCGCAGTTGCCAGGGAAATCGAGCTGGCCGACAAGTTCGAGAACATGGGCGCGCAGATGGTGCGCGAGGTGGCCTCTAAGACCAACGACCTCGCCGGTGACGGCACCACGACGGCGACTGTGCTCGCTGCCTCCATCCTGCGCGAAGGCGTCAAACTCGTCGCCGCCGGCATGAATCCCATGGATCTCAAGCGTGGCATTGACCTTGGTGTCGCTGCTGTCGTCAAGGAAATCCAGGCGCGCGCCAAGAAGGTAGAGTCTTCGGGCGAGATTGCGCAAGTCGGAACCATTGCCGCCAATGGCGACGCGACGGTCGGCGAGATGATCGCCAAGGCGATGGACAAGGTCGGTAATGAAGGCGTAATCACCGTCGAGGAAGCCAAGACGGCCGAGACCGAGCTCGACGTTGTCGAGGGCATGCAATTCGACCGCGGCTATCTCTCGCCCTATTTCGTCACCAATGCCGAGAAGATGCGCGTGGAGCTGGAGGACCCCTACATCCTCATCCACGAAAAGAAGCTTGGCAATTTACAAGCTATGCTGCCAATACTCGAGGCGGCCGTGCAGAGCGGCAAACCGCTGCTGATCCTCTCCGAGGATGTCGAGGGCGAGGTTCTGGCGACGCTGGTTGTAAACAAGTTGCGCGGTGGCCTGAAGGTCGCGGCCGTCAAGGCCCCGGGCTTCGGCGATCGCCGCAGGGCCATACTGGAAGACATTGCCGTCCTCACGGCCGGTCAGATGATCTCCGAGGATCTCGGCATCAAGCTCGAGAACGTCACGCTCGACATGCTCGGCCACGCCAAGCGCGTGCTGATCGAGAAGGACACCACCACGATTATCGACGGCTCCGGCGATAAAGCGACAATCCAGGCGCGCATCCAGCAGATCAAGGCACAGATCGAGGAGACGACCTCCGACTATGACAAGGAAAAACTCCAGGAACGCCTGGCGAAACTCACCGGCGGCGTCGCGGTAATCCGCGTCGGCGGCGCGACCGAAATCGAGGTCAAGGAAAAGAAGGACCGTATCGACGATGCGCTGAACGCCACGCGCGCAGCGGCTGAGGAAGGCATCGTTCCTGGCGGTGGTGTTGCCCTGTTGCGCGCGAGGTCGGTCCTGGTGGGACTGACCGGAGCGAATGCGGACGCCACGGCGGGCATCTCGATCGTGCTCAGGGCGCTGGAAGCTCCGATCCGGCAGATCGCCGAGAACGCCGGTGTCGAAGGCTCGATCGTCGTGGGAAAACTCACCGACAGCAGGGATCACAACCAGGGCTTTGACGCGCAGACGGAGACCTATGTCGATATGATCAAAGCCGGCATCATCGACCCTGCGAAGGTTGTGCGGACCGCTTTGCAGGACGCCGGCTCAATCGCGGCACTTTTGATCACTGCCGAAGCGATGATCGCCGACATTCCCTCAATACAATCTGCCCGGCCGGCCGGCAACGGCGGCATGGGCGGGATGGGATACTGAGAACAGTCTGAACGGCGTTGGTGCGCGGTTCGTTTGTTGGTGTGGGTTGGCTTCCGATGTAGCAATTGTAGTGCAGCCATGCCTTTTAAACACAACTCCTGCCGCCGCCATCATCTTGAGAAGATGAAGTTGAGGGTGACGAACCCGGCCAACGGCACCAGCATATCGCCGTAATCAGCAGATACTGCCGGATGAATTGGCAGGCCTCCAACGGTTACGGCAAACGCTCGCTGTCGAGACCGCCATCGGACGATACAATCGATCGTCGGGCGGCGTTTGCGGCCCGGTCGCTTCCCGTTCAGCAGACCGAAGTCGCCATCGGCTGCGCAGTCTTCAACCGAAAGCTTGCCGGGCGCACGCCCGAAATCCGTCCGCAAGGCAGCCACAGCATAGTATGCCATTTCAAAGATGCCCATCCGCTCAAGTCCGGATCTCTGCACCAAACCTGGGCAGCGGGCTTCGCGTCGCGCTCAGTATGTATTGAGAACGTCGAGGGCTTGGTCTGCATTCTCACGATTGAGGCCAGTCATTCTCCACGCATCGACCTGCGCAGGCTTGCCGCTAAAGACGTGGTAGATCGTCCAGGATCCGTCCACTTCAACACGTCGGCCGAATTGATAGCGGCCGTGAATTTGGTGTGGCGCGTGGCCCTCGTTCTTCCAGCGTATAATCGTGCGTGCATGCTCTCGGTGGGGCATCGTCGTTCTCCCGTTCTTCGTATCGCCGTGATACCGCTCGGTTACACCCAGCGGTACCTTCAAGCGTGTGGCTGCGAGTGAGGAATGTTCCCGGCACCATCCAATGTGATGATGCGTTCAAGTTCGTCGGGTTCGATCGCGATCAAGCGCATGCGATACTGATTTTCTATCGTTGCCGGCACTTTGATAAAGGTCGCAACGCGTCGGGAGGCAAGCCAGGAGAAGCCTTCGATGAGGACCTCGTCTTCGTCCACGTCGTAGTCGCCGGCCGCGAACGTTTCCTCGGTGTCGGGCAACTGGAAGGGCCGATTGAAGTGGATGGATCGATGGTTGGTTCGATTGAACATGATGTCTCCTTCCGACGCCGGCGTATGCGCGGCGGCGCGGTCCTGCCTGTCGAGCGCTATGCTTTTGACGAAGACGGGATCATTGATTGCTCTGTTGGACCTTGCAGATCCCGAACGAGCCTTGTCTGATATCTAGCATTCAGCCGGGCGCACGAGTGAGGAGGGCGTTTGGCTCCGTGCCGCGCCATCACAAGATCCGGCCGAAGAGGATCGTGGTGATGACCACAAAGACCGCGACCGAAAGAGCAATCCAGGCAAACAGACCGCGATAGTCGAAGAGATAGATCTGAGCCGGTATGTGGTAGTTCATGATCGCCTCCCGTGGCTGATCTGTTTGGCCGGTTTGGCATGGTCGTTATAGGATATGTGCCGTTCTGAAGGCTCGCTCGGCCAATGCCATCCCATCCTTGCCGGCACTGACAATCACTTCGAGATTGACTTCATCCGNGTCGAAGAGATAGATCTGAGCCGGTATGTGGTATTCATGATCGCCTCCCGTGGCTGATCTGTTTGGCCGGTTTGGCATGGTCGTTATAGGATATGTGCCGTTCTGAAGGCTCGCTCGGCCAATGCCATCCCATCCTTGCCGGCACTGACAATCACTTCGAGATTGCCTTCATCCGTCACACGCTCATGGGTTTCGCGGCTGCTGCGGATGCGATACTGGAGCGCATTGTCGCGGATCGGCAGCGTCGCAATGATGCGATACGTTTCTCCAGATGTTGACTCTCTCGTCAGCGCGCCCTTGGAGCGGACAAGTTGGCCAACATGGAAGCGGTGGATCGGTGACGTGTCGCGCGGGCCGCGGATGATACGTTTCGTGAAAGATAGAGCGTTCATAGTGGCCTCGGTCCTCCTCAAGCGTTGGTAAGAGTAATTCGGCTGCAACAGCCGTTTCGCGGTTTTCGCGCCGGCTGTCGCCGGATCAATGATGCGCGTTGCACTGGCTCGGACGAACAGACGGCTCGAGATCTGTTTCGAGACGCGTTGGCCGCAAGCACTGACGCCGAGCCTGCCTGTCTGTCGAGAATTTAGGGGATTGGGGCGGTTCGAAGGGGATTGGGGCGGTTCGAAGTTCTACCGCGAAAGCCACATCGGCCAAATCAACTTACCTATAGCATAGCGCGTCGATTGAGTTTCAATTGAGGCGGTTGTGCCTGTCGGCCTGAACTCTCCTATTCGTCCAGCTTCATCGATGTTTCTCTGGAGGTTGCGGCTCCTGTCCCACCGAGCGATCGCCAGGTGCCATCGTGCGGGGATAAAGCTCCCGTATCCGCGCGAATGTGGTAAGCTCTTTGTTTGGAATTGGGGACTGCCATGTCCGAGCCGAACAAGCTCTACGAAAGCGACATCATCACCCTCCATAAGGCGCCGCTGATCGGCACGCTCTGCCTGGAATGCGACGAGGGCCCGATCGAAGTGGCCCTGAACCGAACGGCTGCCGAGACGTTGCAAAAGGCGCTTCTGCGGTTTCTTGCCCGCGATTGATAATCTGACCATGCGGGCTCCCGACCGTCGCTGGTCGCCTTCGATGAAGGAGAGCAACGGTATGATCTGAAGATCGAAGCCAACAATGTGTGGACGGTGATCGATGTCTTCACCGGACAGCCGGTTGTTTTAGACGGTTATCTAATCTCGCATTTGCCGCGCGATGAAGCGGACGATCTTCTTGATATTCTCAATCTGAAAGACGCCATGCGCAGGGGCCTCATCCAAATTTGGCGCCGACCACCGGAAGATAAAGACTAGGGTCAGGACCTGTTGACCCGTTCCGCGTCTTAGTTGCTGGTCGGGCATTTATCCTGTGGCAGCTATGACCGTTCCCGCGCTCAGTGGTGTTCCAGCCATCGCGGTAGTTTCGATCGATTAAGTGAACCTGCTCTCGATATTCGTGGTAGTATGCGTTCGGATCAGTTCCCCTCCCAATCATAACCCGTCTACGTCCATGCTGGGGATGGCTCTTGCACCGCGAGCCTCTGGCCGCAAGGACACGACAATGACCAGGGACACGCCTCTCCATCCCGAAACCTCGCTCAGCCTTGCGCTTGCGGTCATTGCATCCTCGAGCGCGCCGATCGTGCTTCTCGATGGCGATCTCCGCGTGGTCGCGGCCAGCACCTCCTTCTACAGGGCCTTTCGGATCGACGCCTCTACGGCCACGGCAAAGCGCTTCACCCAACTGGGCGATGGAGAGTGGAACCTCGCCCAATTATCGGTGTTGCTTGAGGCAACTGCGGCAGGAGTTGCCGATGTGCGTGGTTATGAGATGGATCTGAAACGCCCGGACCATGATACCCGGCGGCTGGTCCTTGACGCTCAATTGCTTGACTATGCCCATACATCGCAACTCCGCCTGCTTTTGACGGTTACCGACGTCACCGATGCGCGGGTCGCCGAGAAGGTGAAGGACGACCTGCTGCGAGAAAAGGCGATCCTTCTGCAAGAGGTCCAGCACCGTGTCGCCAACAGCTTGCAGATCATTGCGAGCATACTTTTGCAGAGCGCTCGGAAGGTTCAGTCCGAAGAGACCCGCAACCATTTGAAGTCCGCGCACAGCAGGGTCATGTCCATCGCTGCGGTCCAACAGCAGCTCGCCACATCCAGTGTCGGTGAGGTCGAACTCCGCTGCTATTTCGAGCAGCTTTGCAGAAGTCTCGGAGCTTCGATGATCTACGACCCCGAACAGCTCTCGATCGAAGTCGACGTGGACAAGACCTTTATCGAGGCAAACACCTCGATAAGCCTCGGTCTCATCGTTACCGAGCTGGTGATCAATGCGCTCAAACACGCATTCCCGAAGCACCGCGAGGGCAAAATCACCGTCGACTACCACGCCAAAGGAAAAGACTGGACCCTCCAGGTCGGCGATGACGGCGTAGGTATGCCGACAGGGGGAATTGAAGTGAAGCCCGGCTTGGGCACGGGGATCGTGGAAGCGCTCAGCAACCAGCTGGATGCACGGGTCACCGTGGCAGATGCAAGGCCCGGCACACATGTTTCAATTGCACACCGGCATCACGTTGCGGAAGTCGACAGGACAGCAGCTTGACCTTCGGGGACTCGGAATGACCCTGTTTGAAAGATCGCTACCATGCATCAGATTCCGCGCGGTAGCATTGGTTGCGGATAACGAGGTCTTTGCCGCAAACCAGTAGCTGACGAGGGGAATTTGCGCCGGACCTCGCGCGGATCGTCTTGCCGCCCAGGAACCGCTCACAGCTTCCGGTCTGTCCTTGCCGTGTTGCCGTTCGCTTCCACTCAGGCACAATCGCGAGCACGATCTCAAAACCCGTTGCTTTGCCGCTTGGCTAAGCACAAAAATTGGCTGCGGCAAACGTTGGGTGGTCGCGTTTGCCGTACCGAGGTCGTCGCATCCGCAACGTGTCTCAAAAAGAGTGGGGGATCCATTGACTGATTCAAAGCCGGAAATCTTGGATCTGGTCCTAGCCGATTTGATCAGCGACCAAATTGAGAAACACCATGCAAACGAGCTTCGAGCCGTGCTCTCAACCGGTAACGAGATCACCATGCATGGAAAGTTCACCATCGGCCGTGACTTCATCATTTACAGAACAGCCAAGGATAATAACGGCAGGTGGGCGATGACGCCTTTCTCCCACATCGTGCAATTGATCGTTTGACGCGGCGGTTCCGCCGCGTTTGCAAGCAAGAACTGTGATACACTTGCTTCCGTTGCCATGCGGCGACCGGATCCCTCAAACTGCTCCCGAACCGCACGGACCGCGAGGCCACAAGGAAGGCTTCCGCGCGTCTCCTTGCCAGAAATGTTCGACCTGACAACGGCGACGAATGCTGTAGCCCGCATTCACAGCGCTCCAAATATGGAGGAAGGCGCCATGTCAAATCGTCTCGTTTTCTCTCTGATCATCGTCACCACGAGTATTCTGCTGGTCTGGGCATTTAGACCCGCAACGATTATGTTTACAGGGTCGGCGCAGACAACACAGTCCGACGCCCTGACCCAGTGACTCATCAAGCGCTGCCGACCTATCGCTCGCCTGGTTTGTCATTATCTGCCGACAGATGCAGCGCACTTCGAGCCCGTTCAGTTGGTGTGTCAGGGAACTGCTACTGAAGCTGCGCGTTTCTGTGCGTTAGACTTCGGGCACTACTGGCATTCCGCCGGCATCCCCGATGGGAAAAAATAATGAAAATCTCTCTAATTGCATTGGGCGTAGCCGCCGCCACGTCATGTTCGGCCTTTGCCGCTGAACCGGCCAAGATGGTCGATACCAAGGTGGGCAAGGTCATGACCACGGATAGCGGCATGACCCTCTACACGTTCGACAAGGACACCAAGGGCAAGTCGAACTGCGACGCCGATTGCCTGAAGATTTGGCCCGCGTTCCACGCCGCGGCAAAATCCAAGGCGGCAGGCGAATGGTCACTTGTCAAGGATACGGCCGGCAAGGAGATGTGGGCCTACGACGGCAAGCCGCTTTACACCTATGCCGAAGACAAGCAGGCTGGAGACGTTAAGGGTGACGGCGTCAACGGTGTCTGGCGCCGCGCCAAATAGCGCACCCAGTCGATGATGGGCGGCTTCTGGCCGCCCTCTATTCGAGCTGGAACGAAGACACGTTTGGCGCGTTATGTTACGTCGGAGTACAGCACGAAAACAGCATCGTCCATCATCGTGATTGACGATAACCAGGGTACTCCCAGGAGACCCAAATGGATATCACCACACTACTCATCATAGTTCTCATCGTTCTAGTGCTCAGCGGTGGCTGGTACGGTCGCGGGCGCTGGTATTGAACATTCGTCAATGGACGGACACTCGTCCATGCCCTTCTTGGACCGATCGGGTTATCCCGAGGAGGTCCTCGAAGGGGCAATTACCCAACATCGCGCGATACGGGTTCGCAAGCGCACATCGTTGCGGCCACTCAGATCTCCCTGCTTTAAAAAGCGGCGCAGCGAATTCTGGTTTGCGATGCACGTCGGTCCCGTGCAAACAGTCCATCGTATTGCCGGCACCAGGGGTGTCGTTTGCACGATCGGCTGGCACTGATCTAAGGGTGAAGCTTCGACGTCGCCGCGTGGCGATGAAGCGAAACGGCAGCGCAACCGCCGTGCAACCACCGGCGTGTGCGTATACTCCGGCCGTTCTTAAGCTGCCAGCATTTCCGCGTGTTCGCGTGCAATTCGGCTTGCCATACCCACTCGGCGTTCGCGCAGAACGGCGAGTGGGTATAGAGCCGTCGTGGAAAGGCGCTACAGAAGGAGGCGGATCGGGCAATGTCAGATCTTCGCAGATGGATTGGGCCTGTTCTCGGTATCAGTACGCTTGCCCTGCTGGTTGTTGCTTGTGCCCTGGTCCTTTGGCCCTTCCTGTCGGCCATATTGTGGGCTGCGGTGATCTGTTACTCGACGTGGCCGCTCTACCGCCAATGCGAGCGTGCGGTCGGAGGATACCGCGCAGTTGCCGCAGCAATAATGACGATGCTGGTTATCTTTGTTTTGGCTGCACCGCTTGCCTTCCTTGTGACCGCGCTCGCCGACGACATGAAAAATCTGGCCGAGGGAATTACGCACGTCTTGGAGGAGGGGCCTTCGGCTCCGCCCAACTGGATTAAAGGTCTGCCGATCGTCGGCGAAGGCGTGGCGGCCTACTGGGAAAACCTCGCTCATGATGCCCCAGCGTTTATCGTCGAACTCAAGAAACTAACAGGCCCTGTCACCGATATTGCTCTTGCAGGCGGAGCCGCCTTCGGTGGCGTCGTCCTTGAACTCGCGCTCAGCATATTCATCACCTTCTTTTTGTTCCTGCACGGTCGCCGCATGATCGGCTTCATGCGCCAGATCAGCGAGCGCGTTGCCGGTCCCCGGGCCAAGAGATTGCTGGCGGTCATCGGTATGACCGTCAAAGGTGTCGTCTACGGGATGATCGGAACCGCACTTGCGCAGGGCCTGCTGGCCGGCATCGGTTTCTGGATTGCCGGAGTGCCTCAACCTCTATTGTTGGGCTGCCTGACCTTCGCGCTGTCATTTGTGCCGGGGGGGCCTCCCTTCGTGTGGGGGCCCGTTGCACTTTGGTTGCTTTCTCAGGGTTCCATGGGCTGGGCGATCTTCATCGCCATCTGGGGCCTGCTTCTCGTCAGCAGCATTGACAACTTTCTTCGCCCGTACCTGCTCAACCAAAACAGTAACCTGCCGGTGTTGCTGGGCTTGTTTGGGCTCGTTGGTGGTGTGCTGGCCTTTGGGTTGATTGGACTTTTTCTTGGACCCACCTTGTTGGCCGTCGCATACAATTTGTTTCTCGAGTGGGTCGCAGCTGAACTCGAAGAGCGGACGCAATCGGCGTCGCGCTCCGCGCTGCCCGAGGACATCGGAGCCGGCCCAAAGGGCTGACTTGCCAACTAAGATAAAATCGATGGCGTTGACGCCCCGCTTGACGTTGTCGAATTTCACTTGCTGTGTATCGTCTCAAGAGCAGGTTTGCTTCATCAACCAGGCGCCGAGCCTTGTCGCGAGAATTGGTGCTCAATCCGGTCAATGGATTGTTTCGTGGTTGCGGAGCGACCAAACGCCTTGCCGCCACCTTCGTTTTCCCACCGATCCAAATCGTCATTCGAAAAAGGCGAGGAGAGCATCTCGATCTGGCTCAACAGAATGGTGACGAGCGCTGCCTCGGAGTGAACGCCGCCTTGAAATGCCGTGATCAGAAATTGAGCTGCGGCGCGTCTCTTCGCTCGGTGCCAGGCGCTTCTGACATTGAACATTCCGGCGGTGTAGATCTGCCGGACACCACTGTGGTCTCCTTCCCGACAAATACAATCGATAACCGCGTGATTTGGCCACAGTGTCGCGCGCCGGGGCGGGACATAATCTATGGTCCATCTCGGATTCTCGCACGCGTCGGCCGAGACTGCCTTTGCCCGGCTTGATAGGATCAAGCCGGGCCGATATTCACGTAGAGCTTTTCCGGTTGAGTCAGAGCCGCGGAAGCGCTCTATCTCTTTGCTTTGCTTTCACGCATGTCCTGACGGAAAATCATCGCACTTTTACTGGAAATGCTTCAGGCCGCTTTTTCTGCGGTCTGATTCACGACCTTCGTGGCGATCGCGGTCAGAGCTATGTCTGTCGCCTGCTCTTCGTCGAGCGTCGTCTGGAGGAGCTTAGCGGCATCTTTCATGCCCAGTTCCAGGGCCCACGTCCGCAAGGTGCCATAGCGTGACATTTCGTAGTGTTCGACAGCCTGCGCAGCCGCGAGCAATCCGGCGTCGAGCGCGGGCGAGCCTTCATACTCGTCCATGATCGAGGCGCCTTCCTTGGTGATGCCCATGATCGCGTCACATGTCCTCTTTTCCGGCTTCTTGCCGATGATCTTGAAGACCTGGTCCAGTCGCTCGACATGAACCTTTGTCTCGCCGAGATGCTTGATAAATGCATCCTTGAGCTGCTTGCTCTTGGCGGCATCGCGCATCTTCGGCAGTGTGTCGACGATCTTGTTTTCGGCGAAATAGACGTCCTTCAACGTATCGTGAAAAAGCACGTCCAGTGTTTTGATTTCCTTGGCCATGATGGCTCCTGTGGTTAGAGGGTTCTCTGTCATGTTCCAGGCGACGACGCGCCTGGTCGTGCTGGCTGCCCATGAGGCGGCCAGGTATTTGACGTCAGAGGGTTGGCGGACGTAGCTGTCGGATGGGGTGAGACGGCTAGCGAGCGACTCGATCGTGAGGATTGCCGGTTTTGGGTGCTTGGCTGGAATCACGACCCTCGCGCGTTCTTGCCGTTCGCATGTCAACGATAGAATGGTTCTTCGCTTTGGGCGGAGTACGTCGCGTCTCGTACCATAGAGCACATTCCAAAAGGGACGCTTCATCCGTGTTGCCGAACCGGAATTCATCCAGGATGAACCTCGCCAGGCGATCGGCCTGTATGCCGCGCCCATCGAGCCGTGTCTTCAAACAGGTCGCTTCAAAAACCCTGCGCACTGCTGAAAGATCGCGGGGGCTGAGATGGTGGCCTGTCAGGCTGGGCAGTGTATGCATCGAATTCTCCCGTTTGGAACATAAGAAGGGCTGACGGCCGATCGGTAGCCGTTCAAGCCGGCGGTCACGCAGAGGACTTCGCGTAGATAGCGCCGCCTTCGTCATCCCATCGGTCAATCGCCTCGGCTTTCGTCTGCTGAGGCGTCTGATGTTCTCCGCTTGAAGCATCGCCACGTTCGACAAGGGCTGCAGTCAGCCTTTCGCGGCTATTGATACCGTTTTCGAGCGCCGTCATCAGGAAACGCGTGGCAGCAAGCCGTCCACTTGGATCTGCCTTGGCTGTCGTTCCGTAGAAACCCGCAGCGGTAAGCACCTCGACCAATAGGCTGAGGTCGTCGGCATCAAGATAGTGTTCTGGGTGGCTGGAAGACATGACGTCCTCCTTTGGTTGGGGCACAGGTACATGACGACCCGTTCGCGACAGCGCCCGCTTCAATCGCTGTCGACGAAGTATCCTGCGCGCAATATTGCACTGAGGCAACAGACTTCCGTCAAACGTCAGACATAAGTGCATTAGCGACTAATGTGCCTTGCTGCAACTTTCGTGCATCCATGGCATTTGCTAGATCGAGCCTGCGGGGGCCGGCTTTTGCAAAGATCTCGCGCGCGGCAAGCGGTGCCAAACGATAGGCCCGAATGAATTCTTCCAGATCGTAGACTGCATCCCAGCCGCGAAGCAGGGCCTCTCTTTCATACTTGAAATGCCTGGTCATTTAAACGCTCCCGGGTGTCGGATCTCGGCGCAAAAACGGCCATTTGCCAGGCGGCGGAGGAAGCGTCAGATGGGGTATGTGTACTGCTAAACGGCGTGGGGCGCACAAAGTTCCCAAATAGGTCGTCTGCACAAGATACGTTTCGGTGACCGCGGCACGCGTGCTAGAGAACCGGATTTCCGCATCGGTTCGAGCATGGCATGCCGCAGGTCTTCGATTGTTAAGGCGACCAAACGAACTTCGCGGAGAATTGGCGGAGCGCTTCGAATGTGTTCACGAATGGAACGTCGAAGACCAGGCAGAAATCCGGGATCAGGACGCGCTTCTTCACTTCCGGGTTCGGCAGTTCATGCGTGACGACGGTGGCGCCGATCGAACGCGCCTTGGCGATCAACAGTGAACCTGTGCTGTCGAGGAATTTCGCAACTGCCGGCTATCGTGGGCTGTTGCCACGTGCAGGACGATTTCGGCGAAATTGCCCTGCGTGTCGACGTCATCGACTGCCAGGAACCACTCGGGCTCTGCAGATCACGTTCGTGAGTAGCCGCGAAACATCAGCTTCGATCCTCACGCAGTCGCAGTCCAGTTGGGTCACGTGGCGGGATTTCTGTCCTTCAACCGCATGCACCGGATCCCTCTGAACAACCGCAAACAAAGCGGCGCGTCGCGTTCGAGGCGTAGTAAACTACACACTCGTTACAGTAAGTTACGTTGCTGTGAGCCCGGAAGCAACGCAGCGTAAGTAGTGCATCGAGTGACTTCTATTTCAGGGATCCAACGCAATTTTACAGGTTCGGCCATGAGAGCAAAGATACGTACGACGAAACTGCCGACATCTGCGGACTGACAACTTCCCCAAAGGACAATATCATCAAGGCTTCCTCAGGATTACCGATGAGTCAGCTTGAGCCTACCAACTGGTCAAGGGTGGGCGCACCGACAACTGGCAGCGCCCGCCACTACCAAACCCAAAGAACCTAGGGGAGAACGACCAATGAAATTGATCGACAGCAGACTCAGCGGGCTGATGATGGCCCTTGCGGCATCGACTTTCCTCGCCTGCACGATTGGAGCAAGCGCCCAAACGGCAACCCCGCCTGCATCTATCCTGACGCCGGACAAGGTCGAGACTCGCATCGGCACACTCGACTTCAAGGACGGCATGCCGAGCAAGGAAACCATCGAAAAGATCTATGACAATCTGGACTTCACGCACGGGTTCGAGGCGTTCGTGAACACTTTCCAGGGTGTCAGCATAGCGGCGCTTCACAAAGGCTTTCAGAGCGTCGGGGTAAAAGACAATGAAGTCCTCATTTTCTCCGATCTGATGGATTCCAAGTCACTATTCCTGACGGCTAACGCGGACACGATCTATTCCTTGGGAATGCTCGATCTCTCCAAGGGGCCGATGGTGCTTGAGGTGGGACCCAAGATGTTGGGCGCTATCGACGACCAGTGGTTCCGCTGGGTTATTGATTTGGGCGCGCCCGGGGCTGATCGCGGTGAAGGCGGCAAGTATCTCATCCTGCCACCTGGCTACGAGGGTA
The DNA here is from genome assembly GCF_001424825.1 of Ensifer sp. Root31. Lineage (NCBI taxonomy): Bacteria > Pseudomonadati > Pseudomonadota > Alphaproteobacteria > Hyphomicrobiales > Rhizobiaceae > Ensifer > Ensifer sp. Root31. Next base: position 58,002 of record NZ_LMCO01000035.1, read on the forward strand.
ACGTTCCCGAAGGGGGCTACTTTGTGGCCCGCGCCCGCACCAACTTCGTTATTTGGTTCGCTCGCGCGTTCATGGAAAACAACGATCCAAAGCCGGTGGTCGAACAGATCAAGAAAACACTTAAGGTCTATCCGTACCAAGCCGGCGGCTACGGCACGCCCGTTTCCGAATTCCTTGACGGTAAAACCAAACTCGGGCCGATCACCCCGCCGCCACCGACTGTTTTCCACGAAGGCAGTGGTGTGGTGATGAACACGATACCGCCCAACGACTACTCCTATTACGAGTGGCTCAACGAAATCGTGCAACAGGAGCCTGCAACGGCGCTTGACGCCGAGTTGATGGGCCCGATCGCAGCCATCGGCATCGTCAAAGGCAAACCCTTTGCGCCGGATGCGCGGATGAAGAAGATCCTCACCGAAGCCGTGGCGCTAGCCAACGCCACGTCGCGCACCTTGTTCATGGCTCCTCGCGCTGAGGACTGGTACTATTACCCCGGTTCAAGTTGGGTGAACCAGTTGTTTGTCAGCGGCTACGAGTTCGAGACGCCGATTCCAGAAATTACGCCAGAGGGCGCCAAGCCCTACCCGGCCACAGGGTACCGCTTGCTGGACTCCAGAACGTCCTTCTTCTACGGCGTCACCGGCATTACGCCAGGGATGGCCATGCGCGTGCCGGGCATTGGCTCGCAGTACCTGTGGACGATCGTGGATGCAGACAAGCAGCCCTTCGACGGTGCCAAGACCTACAAGGTGACGCTGCCGAAGGACATTCCTTACGCCAATTTCTGGTCCTTTATTGCCTACGACAACCAGACGCGTTCGATGCTCGATACCCCCCAGCGCTACCCGCGCGCCGGCAGCCAGAGCTATCCTTCGCCCGCGGCCGAGGCAGCTGCCGACGGCACGACGACGGTCTGGTTCTCGCCGCAACAACCTGAAGGCGTCGCTCGGGGTAACTGGATCCAGACCGTGCCGGGCAAGGGGTTTATCCCGTGCCTGCGTCTCTACGGACCGCTCGAACCATTTTTCACGAAGGAATGGAGGCCCAGCGAAGTTGAACTGGTGACCAAGTGACGGGACGCAGATCTCCAGTCGAGAGCTGAAGGATACCAGCTCTGCAGCAGTGGTGAAGGAAGCTTGCTCTCATTTCTAAGGAGAATTTCAATATGAACATCAATCGCTTCGCAACCGTAGTAGCCTTTGCGGGAGGCCTTGCCATCGCGACGGGTGCGATCGCGCAAGACGTCGCCAAGAAACCACACGTCCCGCTGGAAAAAACCATCGGCCATGTCACGCCGACTGGTCCGGTCCCATCGCTGGCGGTGATCAATTCGGATGGCGCTACGCTTGACGGTAGCAAATTGGTGCTGACGGGTGTGTCGAAGAACTCGATCGTCTTCGCCGACCGGCCCGTTCGCGCTGCAGGTCACGTAACCACCCAGCAGTTCATCATGCAGTGGGATGAAGGCAAGGACAACTTCGCCATCGACCCGCCAAATGCGACGGTTTCAATTCTTGGCGGCGACGGCTCGGATGTGAACGACGCCGTGGTTACGCTCAAGTCGCCGAAGCTGGAAGGAAATACGCTCACGTTCGACGTTGCCGTCCTGGAAGGCAGCCTGAACAATGCGAGCGGTCCAGCAGCTCTTTTCATTGACGCCTTCGCGTTTCGCGGACCGGGCGGCGGTGGATTCGCCCATGTGGGTGGCTACGGTGGCGCGGTTTGGCACGGTGGTGGATACGGCTACCACGGTGGCGCCTACTGGCACGCCCCGGTCTATCACGGCGCTTGGTATGGCGCTGGCGCCGTCGCGGGGGCAGCTGTTGCCGGGGCTGCTGTTGGCGCAGCCGTAGGTGCTGCTGCTGCGCCCTATTACCCACCCCCGGCGTGTGGCTACTATCCCTATCCGCCCTGCTACTGATGCAATTGAAAAGTGGTCCATTCATGAAGCCCTGTGCCGCCGAGTCGCCGACGGCACAGGATCTCCCTCCCAGGTCCGATCCCATACGCACGCTTTCCAAGGCCGATTAGAAAAAACACATCGAGGCCACAATCACATCAAGGAGCTTGCCTCCGCCTCGGAGCAAGCCCAATGACCATGCCGCTGCATCGCAGCGCCAGACTTATCACCGCGGGCAGATTGCTCTCGCTGCCGCGATCGTGCTTGGAAATCGCTGCCACACCAAAAGTCCTTGCCAAGCGAAAGCCATCCAAACATGCGCCCCCGAGGGCGGATGAGTGATGGGTCGGCAGTTCGAATCCTATCAAGGCGTCAGTACTTCTTTTTGCGAACGATCTTGTTGCCGCGTGGTCCGCTGACGACAGGTGTTCTGTCACGGTTTTCAGAAACAAGACTTCGCCAGCGTTCAAGGCGGTCGGCGGCCAAAGTGCCGCTTTTGACAGCTGCCTGAACCGCGCAGCCCGGTTCATTCGCATGGGTACAATCGCGAAATCGGCAAGCCGGTGCCAGTTCCTTTATGTCGGAAAAAAGCGTGTCGATCCCGTCGGTGATATCGCTGACGTAAAGTGTTCTTATTCCCGGCGTGTCTATGACCCAGCCGCCGCCCGGAATAGGATGCAGCGAGCGCGCGGTGGTGGTGTGACGGCCTTGCGCGTCATGTTCGCGAATAGTCCCGGTTTTCTGCTTTGCGTCAGATGCAGGTCTGGTCAGCGTGTTTACCAACGTCGACTTTCCTACTCCGGACGATCCCACCAGGGCGATCGTTTGGCCAACGCCGCACCAGGAACTCAAAAAGGAGCTTGCATCGGCAGAGCGCCCATTCAGGGCGACCACAGGTAGGTCACGCTGTAAAGCCTCGGCTTTGGCCTGAAATATGCCAACGTCGTCTGCGGTGTCAGCCTTGGTCAACACGATGACCGGTTTGCTGCCCGCCTCGTTGGCCATGATTAGGTAACGTTCTAGCCGGTCAATATTGAAATCGGCGTTGCACGACGTCACGATCAACAGTGTGTCGATGTTGGCAGCAACAAGTTGTTGGCCACGTCCGACTTCCGGGCGTCGCTTAAACACGGTTTTCCGGTCAAGCCGGCGGACAAGCATGTGGGACCGGGGATCGGCAAGCACCCAGTCGCCCACCGCGAAGTCAGCCGTACTGGCGTGGGCTGGTAGCTCTAGCCTGTCTGACCCCGTGGCGCCCATCGCCTCGATGCGTGCCCGGTGCACCGACGCGACGCGCTTGGGTACGAGGTCAGCTTCAGTGGGCTTTACCTGATCCGCAAAAAAGTCAGACCAACCAAGCAATTCCAACGCTGAGCGGAGGCAGGAGTTCGTCAAATTTTGCTTCGCCTTTGATTATGCAAGCTTCTTGTGCTGATGATCTCGCTTTGGCAAAGAATTTGCGTAAGCAGCAGCCTCGCCCGAGTAGGGGAAATGGTCGCCTAACTGACGGTCACCGTCATAAACTTTGAAGGTTGGCCCATCGACTTCGACGATTTTATACCCATTCACGTATTCAAACTTTGGTGTTTTCCAACCCATAAATGCTCTCCAGTGTCGGTCCAGCGTTTCCAAACGCTGAAAATGATGTCCGGCTGTCATACTTCGCAATCTATTGCAATATCACATGCCTGCACAAAAGACGAACTAGCCAACGCTGGTTCGTATCCCATCCAGAGCGTGCCGCCATCACATATGTCGCGGTGCATTTCCCGAACGCCACCGACGTCACCCCCGCGCGAAGGACTGACTGTTTGTTGATAGCGGTGGGAGTAGCAAACTACTTCGATGTTATCCGGACATGTGTCTCACCAACTGGGCCGTGATGGCCCGCAGCCGTCAGCCGCGGGCCGGGCAGTTCACTCTCGGGGACTGAAGCCGGCCGGGGGACCTTGCACAGGTCTTGCCCTTCGTGCGGGATCGCTTTCGACTGGACTATGTCGATCCGGGAGAAGTCATCCGGACTACAGGCGCGTTCTACGAATATCTCAACTGCGATCGCGAGCCGCTGCCGCGCTGGTCGTTCGGGCGTGTCACCCTGCTGGGAGATGCGGCCCACCCCATGTATCCGGTCGGTTCGAATGGGGCGAGTCAGGCGATCCTCGATGCTCTGGCCGAGCACCTGCGGAGCCATGGGTCCGTCGAGGTCGCGCTCAGCGCCTACGACCGCGAGCGCCGTCCGAGCACGTCGGAAATCGTTCTGTCGAACCGCAGGGGTGGGCCCGAGCGCGTGATCGATCTCGTCGAAGCACGGGCACCTGATGGTTTTGGCGACATCTATGACGTGGCCTCATACGAGGAGCGCGCGCAGGTCGTGCGCGGATATGCAAGGCTGGCCGGATTTGCTCCGGACGATGGAAGGGCGTCGAAGGTTGAGCACCGCGAGCCCTGAAAACAACCTTATGAATTTACCTCAAGAGAGGACACGGAATGATCGATACTGAATATATCGTGCGCCTTGCCGGGTGTCAGGAACTTGGCACCGCCGCTGCTTTCGTCGCAGATGCTTTCGCGCAATATCGGAGAGTTTTGCCCGCCCACATCTTCGATCCCTATTTATGATAGGCATGAACGTGCCTGAGATCCAGCTGGTTGATCTCGACGCCGTGAGCGGCCTGCCGCAGGGGGTGGGTGAACTGCACGGGCAGGCGCTTGCGATCAAGCGTTTTGACCGCACGCCGGAAGGAGCGGTGCATATCGAGGATTTTGCGCAAGTCTTCGGCGTCTTTCCCGACCACAAACACGATAAGGGCAATTACCGGATGATCGGCCGCGTGCTGGGGATCGAAACCAGCACGGCCGACGTGGCGGAATTCATCCGGCGTCTAGTCTTCAGCACGCTGATCGGCAATGGCGACATGCACCTGAAGAACTGGTCGTTAATCTATCCTGATCACCGCACCCCTGCGCTCTCGCCAGCGTATGACTTGTTGTCGACTATCCCTTACATCGAGGGGGAAGATACGGCGGCGCTCAATTTCTCCCGCACAAAAAAGATGGCGGCACTGTCAAAGGACGAGCTGGCGCATCTGGCTGCGAAAGCGGAGCTTTCCGAAAAGCTGGTGATCGACACGTCGCGCGAGACGGTTGAACGTTTTAGGGCGGTATGGAAGGCGGAAAAGAAGAACCTGCCGATGGCCGCCAAGGTCTCCGACGCAATCGATAGGCACGCTCCGACGGTCGAGCTGTATCGTGAGTTCGCGAAGTAGTGCCTTGCGGCTCGGCATTCAACTTGTCAAGCCTTGCTGTATATTCAAGGCTTTGGCCCATCCAAACAGAATGACCGTTGGTTCGAATCCCATCAAGGCGAGGATCTCAGGAAACGACGTCAGGATGTTCCGGAATTGTAATGCTCACCCGTAGACCTCGTGCGGGGGTAGTCGATTTCCACAAGGGCGCTGGATTCAATAAAGAATGTTACTTCGAACATCCCATCGTCAGCCAGGAGGAGAACGGCATTCCTAGTTTCATCGAAGCTGCGGCTACGATTGGGGAAGGTCAATGCCATCGGTTGGCATCTCTCACTGCTGCCGCGAGCAGCTCCAGTGGCCTTCTGACTATAGTTTCGGCCGATGACAGAAGTAAGCAGTATTGAAAATACATAACGCCAACTGCATTTTTACAACATAAACATGCAAATTGAAGTCACTCCGCCACGTCTTACGCGAACCCGTGACCACTCAAGGCCTGAACTACCGGACCCCGTTTTGCTTGGTGCTGCTCTGCGACTTGCCCGCACCCGGGCCGCCTTTCGACACACCGCCCCCGTGACTGCTTCCTGGATTTGTCGGATCCGGTCCATTGCCCCAACCATTGTTGCCCTTAGTACTGCCACCTCCGCCGGATGCCGCAATCGCCTTCGACGTCAGGCTGGTGGACAGAAGCATCGTCACGACAGGCGGGGTTACGACTGCAAAGCGGCCGCAGTCCTTCAGGAATTCGCGCCGGTCTTCGTTGCTTCGAGACTGCGAGCCGTCAACTTTTTCGGACATACGTGTTCCCCCCGCGCCTAATGTGATCAATAGTACATTAGTAAATTGAGTTATTCCAGCAAAGTCTTTGGCCTAGATCTGGGCCTTTAAGCTGGTCGGAGGTGACTTTCATCCAAAATGTGCACCTCCGGCTTGTCACTTCGCCTACCTCAATCAAAGCGCGCTCTAACAGTTTCGAAACAGCCCTATAGTTTACCAAACGGCTTCGGGCGAAAAATGCGTCGCAACTCGCGAACCTTTCGCTCAATTTCCTGGCGCCAGGAAGGATAGGGCTCGCCACCGAAGCGATCCCAGGAACGGTAGTGGGCAAGTTCCGAGATAAGTGTCAGGAGCGTGAGCGGGCCCGCAAGATAGTCGCGGCCGAGCTGAAAATGCCGCCGGGCAAACTGGATCCTGGCCATCCATCCCACCCCGCTAATAGCCGGCCGGTCTAGCCCGAGCAGCGCGTCGGCCGTCACGATTTGCGTATCCACAGCGTTTCTCTCATAACCGCTCGCGAAGAGCCCTCTCAACTCATTCCAGTCGATCGGTGACGTGCGGGAGAGCTTCGCGATGTCCAGAAGGTGGCGCAGGTCCATCAGCCCACGCCAGTAATCCCCGTCCTGAAACTGATCGTGCAGAAGCAAGAGGACGATCTGCGCAAGGGGCGTGGGTAAGCGCACGCGACTACCGGCAATATCTAGCGCGCGGCTGTCACGGTGGAGCCATTCTGCGTTACCGAAGGAGGACGGCCCCCTCGGTCGGCACTGAAGGTCAATGCTCCCGACATACGTTGGACGGACCAGAACGACCGGGAGATGATATTTTGTGTTTCCTGGCCAGGAGCCTTCGCCGGCTGAAAGCTCGATCTCGTATCCGACATGGCGCAATGTTTCTATTGCGGCGGCCATGTTCTCCGGACGGACAAGAATATCCAAATCGGTCAGGATGCGGGCGCCGAACTCTTCAGGGTCTGCACTCACGAGAACCGCTGTTCCCTTCATAACGACCGGTTCTATGCCAATGTCGTTGAGACGGGCGCTCGCCTCGATCAGTTGCGCCTTCAGTCTGCAATTCCGCTCTGCGTTGCGCGCGTAGATCATTGCCAGGTAATTGCTCACGTCTTCAGGCAAGTCTTGCGTTTCGGACTTCTTTGCCGCCGCTGCGAGAGAGGTGATCGTCAGGCTCCTGTTCGCAAGAGCTATGATTGCGTCCCAGTTCGCGTCTTTTGGTATCTGCCCATTGAGGCAGCAGGCAAGCGTAAGGAGGTCGCGTCTGCTATTGCCTGTCATGAAGGCGGCTCAAGGTTTCTACGGCCTCGTCGAGGGCAGAGTACGTAAGTTCGACGGCGCGCGCCCCTGAAACCATCTGCAGGAGTCGCTGAAACTGCGGCAAAGCGAGGCGGCGCTCAGGCGTGAAAGCACCGGCCACCAGTTCCGAAAGCACTTTTAGGGCCTCAACGTCTGTAACCACGACCGGTCCCTTTCGCCGACGGCGGAGCAGTACGATGGCTTCAAGCGGAACCCGTTCCTGTGTGGCATAGCAAAGCCCTTTCGGATAGCGGACGCGTTTATTGTCAAGCCGCCGATGGATAGGTGCCGCCAGAATGGCATCCATCATTTGGTCGAGCAGACCCCAAGAACCCTGCTTGAGTGCCGGCGAGAAGGGCACGCCCACAAGCAGGCCATCTTCGTCCAAAAGGGCGATGTCATCCCCGCCGCAGGCGAAACCTGCTGCAAGCAGCGCCATGGCGAGCGTGGTCTTGCCAGCCCCCGGCGCGCCACAGATTAACAGGCCTCTGGCGTTCCTGACGAGCAATGCTGCGTGTAGCGCGATGTTCGCTCCAAGATTCGCAAGAACGTCGTCTGTAATTAGCGCCTTAAGCGTGGGGGCAGCTTCCGAGCCGGCGACGATCAATCCTGAGGTACGATTTCGGCTGATGCATACGCGATCGCCAAGCCGCGCCACGTCGTAGACAGCCGTGTGTGGCGTGTCGGCGTTCGTCCTGTTGTGGGCGAAAACGGGGAGAATGAGATCGCGAAGATCTTGATCGTAAAAGGCGATCGATACGGTGGTACCGGCGAAATCGAACTTTCGGGTATCTAGTGGCTGACCCTCATCCTCATCGAAAATGATCTCCAGTAGATTGCGTCGTGACCAATAGGCCAAGTAATTTTGCACCGACGCATGAGCCCGAGCCCGGCTGGCGCCCCGCGCCATAACCGCGGTTTCCAATTCACAAGGCGACGTGGGGTCGGTGAGAAGACAGGTAAGATAAGCGCTCAGCTCATCGAGCTGAAAAATCTGCTGCGACGCCTCGTCAAATATTGTCTTTCGCTCGCCAAGCAGGAAAAAATTTGCACCGGCGGAGAGGCGGAACTTCATTCCTATCCCATTTGCGTTCGCCACAGACAGTCAATCCACATTAACAATCGAAAGTACGGTTGCAAGGTGTCCGGTTTTCGGGAGCTGACGCGAACCCGGCGGGCTACGGCGCAACCTTTCAATTCGCACGGCAAAGCGGCCAGCGCCCAGCGTTGACCGTTGACGCTGCACTCAGCCACATGTACCGATTGACACACTGTTTACCGATCGGTACAGTGAAAGAGATCTGGAGATCATGACCATGACTGAACAACGCCCACCACTGCCCCCTTTCACCCGCGAATCGGCAGCGGCCAAAGTCCGAGCTGCAGAGGACGGATGG
>NZ_LMCO01000036.1:0-62792 GCF_001424825.1 Ensifer sp. Root31
CCCGCCGAAACTCGCGTCCCGACCAATCAGCATCCGCCAATCAAGGAAACCTTAAAACGAAGGACATCGTCGCCAGCAGCGCCGCCGCCCTCGTTCAGTGATCGGGCTTATAGACCCCACACATCGAACACGTCAACAGGCAATTTCAAAATAAATGACAGTTTTCTGACAAAGCCCGGAAATGCGGGCTTTTCACTCCGAAAAAACTTTCGGACGCCTCCGAACGGCCTGTGGAGACACATTTTGGCCCTTACTTCTTCACAATCCACCGATCTAAGCGAAATTATCGGTGCGTCACGCGGGGGCGCCTGGGGAACGCGGATGCACATATTATAGGGTGTGCACCCCCTCACCTGTCCTCCCCTCATGGATTTGACTCCCGTGTGCGAAAGATGCACATCTTCGCGCAACGTATCGCCTGCAAGAATACGGCAAGACAAATCAGGGGCCCCCAGCTCGGAATGATCACCGACAAGAAAATGGTCCGGTCGCTCGGCGACCAACCGCCGATCCTTGCGGACGGCCGGCGCGCACCGGACAGACGCGAGATTTCGTTGCGCTGGCTTTCCGGCACCTTCCTGACCGGCATCACCTCCAGCCTTCTTATGGGCGTCGCGCTTTTTGCAGCGCTTGACGGTCGCCAGCAGCTGGCAATCCCGGCCGAAGCCTACGCAGCACTCGACGCATCGAACGGCGGCAACGCCCCAGTCAATGCCAAGCGCGGCAGCCGCATCCTTTCGCCCAACATCGTTGCCAAGCCGGCTGACAAGACCGTCATGGAAGTCTCGACGATGATCCATGACGGCGAGAAGGAAGTGGTGCGCAAACAGCCCTTCGTTCACGTCAAGATGGCGCTTGCCGCCAACCACCAGGTTTCCGACAGCTATCCGGACTTCGATCCGCTGGCGATCTTCTCCACCGACGACGCCGATGCCGAACCGCAGGTCGCGCGTACCGGCACGCTCTACGGCTCCAACGTCGATTCCGAAGTGGCGCTGAAAACGGTCGATTTTCCGATCAAAGGCTCCAGCCTGACCTTCGACAACTCGATGTCTCTCGACGAGGTCGAGGAGAATGTTCGCACCAACGGTTCGGTCCTGACCGAGGGCAGCACCCAGGTCGCTTCGCTCTTCTATGTTGACCCGCAGCGTTTCGCCTCCGATAGCGACGGTCTCGATCTTCTCCAGGGCCTGACCGCACGCATCGTCGAGCAAAACAAGAGCGATGCGGCTTACGAGAGCATCAACGAACAAAGCACTGAGTATGCCGACGACATCATTCCGGTGCGCCGCAAGACCGACATCGCGACCGCCATGGTCAATGCCGGCTACGCCAAGGCGCAGGCCGAAGATGCTGCCGGCTATATCGGCGAAGCGCTCGGCGCCAAGGAACTCAACGACGGCGACGTCCTGCGCATCGGCATCATCCAGAAGGGCGAAGAAGCCCGCATCGTCCGCGCCACCATCTATTCGCGCAACCGCCATGTGCTGACGATGGCCGTCGACGACAACGGCCGCTTCGTTCCCGGCGCCGAACCGCCCAAGCTCGACGCGGTCGCGACCGCCTTCGACGACAACGGCACGCCGACGATCACCAGCACCCACGATTTGCCGCGCGTCTATGACGGTATCTATCGCGCCGCGCTCTCCTACGGCATGAACGCCGACATGGTCGGGCTCGTCGTCAAGCTGCTCGCCAGCAATGTCGACTTCCAGGCGCAGCTGAAGCCGACGGATTCGCTCGAAGCCTTCTTCTCGGTCACCGACGATCGCGGCTTGGCGACGGCGGATTCCGAACTGCTTTACGTCAAGGCGAAGTTCGGCGATGCCGAGACGACCTTCTACCGTTTCCAGGATCCGGACGACAATTCGATCGACTACTTCAACGGCGAAGGCAAGAGCATCCGCCAGTTCCTGCTGCGCAACCCCGTGCCGAACGGCCACTTCCGCTCCGGCTTCGGCATGCGCCGCCACCCGATCCTCGGCTTCTCGCGTATGCACACCGGCGTCGATTGGGCGGCCCCCCGCGGCACGCCGATCATCGCCGCCGGCAACGGCACGGTGGAGAAGGCTGGCTGGGATTCCGGCGGATACGGCAACCAAACGCTGATCCGCCACGCCAACGGTTACGTCTCCTCCTACAATCACCAGAGCGCGATCGCCAAGACCGTCAAGGCCGGGGCGAAAGTGGTTCAGGGCCAGGTGATCGGCTGGGTCGGCACGACAGGTCTTTCGACCGGTCCGCATCTGCACTACGAGCTGATCGTCAACGGCAACAAGGTCGATCCGCTGCGCATCCGCCTGCCGGGCGGCAAATCACTGGGTGGTGACGCGCTTGCGAAGTTCGAGAAGGAACGCGACCGCATCGACGAGTTGCTGAACAAGGACGGCAACGGCAGCGAAGTGGCCAGCAAGTAGCCAGTGAGATCCCCCCTTCGTCGACGGCTAACGCTTCGAGAGGCGGTCACCGCGATCCCCACAGCAACAGAATTCCTAGGCATGAACGAAAAAGGCCGCCCCGAAGGGCGGCCTTTTCAAGTTTCTGCGGTTTAGGCGGCTTCTCTTTCCGAGCCGGCGCCACGCTTGAAGTTCAGGCGGTCGGAGCCGGCAAGAACCTTGATAGTGGATCCATCCGGGAACTCGCCCTGAAGGATCTTCTCGGCCAGCGGATCCTGAAGATACCTCTGGATCGTCCGCTTCAGGGGCCGAGCGCCATAGGCGGGATCGTAGCCCTTTTCGGCCAGGAACGTCCGGGCGTCATCTTCCAGTTCCAGCGTGATCTTGCGCTCGGCAAGCAGCTTGAGCAGCCGTGCGAGCTGGATATCGACGATCGCGCCCATTTCCGAGCGACGCAGCCTGTGGAACAGGATGATCTCGTCGACGCGGTTCAGGAACTCCGGCCGGAAGGCCGACTTGACGACGTCCATCACCTGGTCGCGAACGACATCGCTGTCCTCGTCTTCGCCAAGGCCGGTCAGATATTCCGCACCCAGGTTCGAGGTCATGATGATCATCGTGTTGCGGAAGTCGACGGTGCGACCCTGACCATCGGTCAGGCGGCCGTCGTCGAGCACCTGCAGCAGCACGTTGAAGACATCCGGATGCGCCTTCTCAATTTCGTCGAACAGCACGACCTGATAGGGCCGGCGGCGGACGGATTCGGTCAGCGCTCCGCCTTCCTCGTAACCGACATAGCCGGGAGGTGCGCCGATCAGCCGGGCAACGGAGTGCTTCTCCATGTATTCCGACATGTCGACACGCAGCAGCGCGCTCTCGTCGTCGAACAGAAAGCGGGCGAGCGCCTTGGTCAGCTCGGTCTTGCCCACCCCGGTCGGGCCGAGGAAGATGAACGAGCCGATCGGCCGGTTCGGATCCTGCAGGCCGGCACGGGCACGGCGAACGGCACGCGATACCGCCTGGACGGCATCGCCCTGGCCGACGACCCATTTCGCCAGTTCGTCTTCCATCCGCAGCAGCTTGTCGCGTTCGCCTTCCAGCATCTTGTCAACCGGGATACCGGTCCAACGCGAAACCACATGGGCGATGTTGTCGGGGGTGACGACCTCCTGCACCATCGGATTGGCGTTGGCGTTCTCCTGGCTTTCGGCGTCGGAAAGCTCTTTCTCGAGCTTGGGGATGACGCCATAGGTCAGCTCTCCGGCGCGCTGGAACTCACCCTTGCGCTGGACGATCGCCAGTTCGTTACGGGCTTCATCGAGCTGCTTCTTAAGGTCGGCGGCGCGGCCAAGCTTCTGCTTTTCCGCCTGCCAACGGGCCGTCAGCGCCGATGCCTGCTCTTCGAGCGAGACCAGATCGAGCTCGAGCTTTTCCAGCCGGTCCTTCGACGAGGTGTCGGTTTCCTTCTTCAGCGCTTCGCGCTCGATCTTCAGCTGCATGATGCGGCGATCGAGTTCGTCGAGCTCTTCAGGCTTGGAATCCACCTGCATGCGCAGACGCGAGGCCGCCTCGTCCATCAGGTCGATCGCCTTGTCCGGCAGATACCGGTCGGTGATGTAGCGGTTGGACAGCGTAGCGGCGGCAACCAGCGCGGAATCGGAAATCCGCACCTTGTGGTGCTGCTCGTATTTTTCCTTCAGGCCACGCAGGATCGAGATCGTGTCCTCGACTGTCGGCTCCTCGACCATCACTGGCTGGAAGCGGCGGGCAAGGGCTGCGTCCTTCTCGACGTGCTTGCGGTATTCGTCGAGCGTGGTCGCGCCGACGCAATGCAGCTCGCCGCGCGCAAGCGCAGGCTTCAGCAAGTTGGAGGCATCCATCGCCCCTTCCGCCTTGCCGGCACCGACCAGCGTGTGCATTTCGTCGATGAACAGGATGATCTCGCCGTTTTCCGCCTGCACTTCGTTGAGCACGGCCTTCAGCCGCTCTTCGAACTCGCCGCGGAACTTCGCGCCTGCGATCAACGCGCCCATGTCGAGCGCCATCAGCCGCTTGTCCTTCAGGCTCTCCGGGACGTCGCCATTGACGATGCGCAGGGCGAGGCCCTCGGCAATCGCCGTCTTGCCGACGCCGGGCTCACCGATCAGGACCGGATTGTTCTTGGTCCGGCGCGACAGCACCTGAATCGTGCGACGGATTTCGTCGTCACGGCCGATCACCGGGTCGAGCTTGCCTTCGCGCGCATCGGCCGTCAGGTCACGGGCATATTTCTTCAGGCTGTCGAACCCCTGCTCGGCATTGGAACTGTCGGCGGTGCGGCCCTTGCGAATATCGTTGATGACTTGGTTGAGCTTGGTCGGCGTCACGCCGGCCTTCTTCAGGACGTCGGCCGTGGCAGCAGAGCTTTCGATCGCCAAGGCCACCAGCAGGCGTTCAACGGTGACGAAGCTGTCGCCGGCTTTCTTGGCCGCTTCTTCCGCACTCGAAAAGACGCGAGCGAGCGGCTGCGACAGATAGACGGAACCGTTGCCGCCGGAAACCTTCGGCAGTTTGGCGAGTGCAGCATCATTGCCGGCGCGCGCTTCGCGCGCGTCGCCGCCAGCCCGCTCGATCAGCGAAGCGGCCATGCCCTGGTCGTCGTCGAGCAGCACTTTCAGCACATGCTCGGGCGTGAACTGCTGATGTCCCTGCGCCAGCGCATAGGTCTGCGCCGATTGCAGGAAACCGCGCACGCGTTCGGAATATTTCTCGATATTCATACTTTACCTCCATAGCCCACCAGGCCCGTCACGCGGCACCCGCTGGTGTTTCAGGATCAGGTTCCCGCATTCGGCGAACCTGTCATCGGGCGTCGATCCACACCTTGCGCGGGATCAACACGTCCGAAGCGAATATGGGGCAGCGAATTTCGAAATTAAAGGGCTGATTGCATGTCGCAATTAGGAAATCTTGCGAAGGACGAAAACGGCCACGCGTCTTTACGATGCGCGGCCGTCGGCTTTTGGATGCAGGGCATTGCCGTGCCGCGTCGGGCGAACGCGCTGCGGCTGCGGCCCTGAGATCAGCGATCGGCAAACGACGTGCCGAACTCCTTCATGCGGGAGACGTAGTAAGCGGGCTCGATCAAAACTTCCGGCAGGTAGAGACCGGCCTTTGGCGCTTCGCCCCCGGACAGACCGAGCATGCGCTCGACCGCAAGCGCGACGCCGAGCGCTGTCAGCGGGGCCTGGCCCTGCGGATGCACGATCTCATGCCGGCGCGAGACCCACTCTCCGTCTTTCGACTGCCCCTCGATCTCGAGCGTGATCTCCGTCGAAAATGGCTCGCCGCGCCGCCGACTGGCAGAGACGCTGTAGGCAAGATCCAGCCGGATCTCCCTGGCGCCGGTACGTGTGGCCAGCGCCATGACGTCGAAGGGCGAATAGGCGGCAGCATCAAGCTCGACACCATCGACACTTTTGTAGCGCGCGCTTGCTTCCTGCCCGCTCGCCCAATGCAGCTTGCCGTCCTTGACCGTCAGCGATGCCGGCGCGTTGCCGGTGATGCGGTTGTAATCGGCAAGTGCCGCTGGCCCGCCCATGTCCTCCTCATCGAGCAGGACGCCGATACGGATCGCGTCAACTGTCTCGTAGGACGAAAGCGCTTCGAGCACCGGGAAGATCGCAGCCCCGGCAAGCCAATGGCTGGCGAGCAGGATCGGCGCCTTGTCCGGTGCATGGATATACTGGGCAACCTCGGGCCCGATCTCGAACGTTCCGCTGGAGAGGCTGATATACGGTATTCCCCTGCCCTGCGCATATCGCATTGAGGTCAGCCTTTCGTCCTTGACGAAGATCACCACGGCGCTGAAGGCGTCCTTGTCGTCAAGACCGAGATCGGCGCGGTCGAGATCAACACGCACACCGGTCGCTCCACCGACCTCGCTCGCGACGGCCTGCGCCCGGGAAAGATCACGACCGCCGATTGCCAGCGGCAGATCGGGATGCAGCCTGCGGATCGCCTTCGCCGCCTGCGACCCGACGACGCCCGAGCCGCCGATGATCAGCACGGGTGAGAACTTGCTCGACATGTTCATATCTCCTAGACGGAAAGAAGGTGGCATTTTGCCAACCTACGATTAGTAAGTTACCATCGGTAGATAAGTAGCAAACGCGCCCCGTCAAGGGATTGGGATATTTTATCGCCTAGAGCGCCGCGCGTCTTATTAGACGCGCAAAGGTCGCTGTAGCACTTTGAACTGCTGCATGTTTTTATCCTTAAATCGAATAGGATTTAAGGAAACATGCGGCAGTGTGGACGACCCGAGGAGAGCAGCCGATGGAGAAAACGGCGATCAGGAAACTAGCCAAGCCCGAACGGCGTGCCCAGCTCATCGAAACCTCCAAGGAAATTTTGCGGGAATGCGGCGCGGACGCCCTCACCCTCGGCCACCTGGCCGAGCGCGCCGGCGTCAGCAAGCCGATCGCCTATGAGCACTTCGGAACCCGCGAGGGGCTGCTGATCGCGCTTTCGCGCGAGATCGAGGAGCGCCATACCGATAAGCTGAAGAAAGCGCTGCTGGACGCCCCGGCCGATCTTGCATCCGTCGCCGGCATCATCAGCGCCGTCTACATCGGATGTGCCGTCGAAAGCGGTTCGGAATGGCAGGCGATGTCAGGCGCCCTGCGTGGCAATGCCGAGATGGACCGCGTGCAGCAGGAACTCGCCGATGACTATGTCGCGCTCATCGGCGCAGCCATCGCACCTTTCTCCACCCTCACCGAAGATGATCTGCGCCTGCGTTGCGCGGGCATTGCCGGTGCTGCGGAGGCGATTGCCCGGGAGTTCGTCCGGGGGCGAACGACCGAGGACGATGCGGCCACCAATCTCGCAGCCTTGATTGTCAAAGCTGTCGGCTGATGGACAACGCCAGAAGCCGGCTATCAATGGAGCGTGCGGCACGGGACGATCGCCAGCCCTAGCGATTATGGTGCGCTTCAGCGTCCGCAGTCTTCCGAGCAAAATTCCGGCAACAAAAAACCCGGCCGCAGAGCGGACCGGGCTTTTGATGTTCGCTTCTGCCGCGCCGCATACGCCGCCCAACTGCATGTTTCCTTAAATCCTATTCGATTTAACGATCAAAACATGCAGCCATTCAAAGTGCTACAGCGACCTTTGCGCATCCAATAAGACGCGCGGCGCTGTAGGAAGACTTACTCGGACTCAGCCAGTGCCGGCGCTTCCGGAGGCGCGTCGCCTGACGCTTCGCCTTCATCGGCTGCAGTGCGGCGCGGACGGCGCGGGCGCGGCGCGCTGCGGCGACGCGAGGCCGCACGGCCGGAAGCCGCTGGCGTTTCTTCTTCCATAGCCACTTCGGCCGGCGTGCCTTCGATGACGGGCTGCGGGCCCGAACCGTCGATCACCGGCTGCTGCTCGATAACGACAGGAGCGGGAGCGGCTACAACGTGGACCGGCGCTTCGTCGGCGTAGCCCTGATCCAGATCGTCCTGATCCTGATCCTGATCGTTGGCGTCCTGCCCGCGGAAATCCTGGCGTTCTTCGCGCTGGAAGCGATCCTGCATCTGCGCCTGTGCGGCTGCAATGATGCGGTTGTAATGCTCGGCATGCTGAAGGTAGTTTTCAGCGATGACACGGTCGCCGGAGCTCTGCGCATCACGAGCAAGTGCCGAGTATTTCTCGGCGATATGCTGCGCGGTACCGCGAATCTTCACGTCCGGACCAGAACTATCATAGGTCCGCGTCAGGGGATTTGATCCCTTGCGGTTATGATTGTTGTTATTTCCACTGTTGTTATTGTTGTTGTTATTGTTGTTATTCCGCCCGCGGCCGCGCTTGTTTTGCTGTCCTGGCCTCATAGTACATTCACCCGAATTCTCTTGATAATGATGATCATGTGGTTTCGTCTTCCGGCCGGATCTGTCCGCGCCCGACAGAGCGTGCGCCGGTGAGCCCGCACATTGGCGGCTTCGGCGCCGACTGGCGTCAAATTAACAGGTACCTGCACAAGGCACTGTTGAACCCTAGCAACTCTTTCTTGAGAGCAATCCCCGTGGCCAGGTCATACCGGAACGAATCTTAGGTCCATGACCATCTGCCCAGTGCGCGGGCAAACTAGCCCGCTTCCTCTGGGATTCCAAGCCCTTTCTTTGCGTCAGCAAGAAAGAAGATGCGCCAGTGCAGCATTTTTTCAACGGTCGAAGCTACGCTCAAAGATCAGAACCCGGTCGTTGCCGCCCAAATCCTTGGCTTCTTCGCGCAAACGGAAGTTCTCGGCACTAAACAATGCCGCAACCGCCTCTTTCTGATCGAAACCGATTTCCAAGCCTATCACGCCGTTTGTCTCAAGATGATGACCGGCCTGAAGGGCGATGGCACGATAGGCATCAAGGCCGTCGTCTCCGCCATCGAGCGCCGCGGCAGGATCGTGCAATCGCACCTCCGGCTCAAGCTCTGCGACGACATTGGACGGTATATAAGGCGGATTTGAGACGATGGCGTCGAAGCGACCCTCCACCTTGTCGAACCAGTTGCTGCGCACAGCCTCGAAACGACCCGAAAGGCCAAGCGCCTCGGCATTTGCGCTCGCCGTCGCCAACGCGTCCTCAGATATATCGGTAGCCGTTCCGCGCGCTTCAAGAACCGTGGCAAGCAACGCCAGGCAGATCGCCCCGGTGCCCGTGCCGAGATCGACGAGCCGGCAGCTGCCCTTCGTTGCAACGGTGCGGCGCAGATACGGGATCATGCGATCGACGAGCGTTTCCGTATCCGGCCTCGGCTCCAGCGTTTCACGCGACAGCTTGAGCGGCAGGCCAAAGAACTCCCGCTCGCCGAGAATGCGGTAGACGGGTTCGCGCGCGCTCCGCCGCTCGACGGCAGCCCTCACCCTGGCAACGTCGGCCTCCGTGACCAGGTCCCTGCCGCGCGTCACGACATCGGTCAACGAAAGCCCGAGCACGCCCGAAACCAGATGACGCGCGTCGAGCGCAGCGTGTTCGATGCCGGCGGCCGTCAGGCGATCCCGGCTTTCCACCACGAGGCGCGCGAGCGTGGCCGTCATCGCCATCAGCCCCGCTGCTCGCCCAGAAGAGCCAACTGGCTCGCCTGGTAATCGGCCAGCAGCGCATCGACCACTTCGTCGATTTCGCCCATCATCATCCGGTCGAGCTTATAGAGCGTCAGGTTGATGCGGTGATCCGTAATGCGCCCCTGCGGAAAATTGTAGGTGCGAATGCGCTCAGAGCGGTCGCCGGAGCCGACCTGGCTCTTGCGATCGGCCGAACGCTCGCTGTCGGCGCGCTGGCGTTCCATGTCATAGAGCCGCGAACGCAGCACCTGCATCGCCTTGGCGCGGTTCTGGTGCTGCGACTTTTCCGAACTTGTGACGACGAGGCCGGTCGGAAGGTGGGTGATGCGCACGGCGGAGTCCGTCGTGTTGACGTGCTGTCCGCCAGCACCTGACGAGCGCATGGTGTCGATGCGGATGTCCTCGGGCCGAACCTCGATGTCGATTTCCTCGGCTTCCGGCAGTACGGCGACGGTTGCCGCCGAGGTGTGGATGCGTCCGCTCGCCTCGGTATCCGGCACGCGCTGAACGCGGTGCACACCCGACTCGAACTTCAGCCGCGCAAACACGCCGCGGCCGGAGACGGTGGCGATGATTTCCTTGAATCCGCCGGCTTCACCCTCGCTCGCCGAAAGCACTTCGACCCGCCAGCCCTTGGCCGCAGCGTAACGCTCGTACATCCGGAAAAGATCGCCGGCAAACAGCGCTGCCTCCGAACCGCCGGTTCCGGCGCGGATTTCGAGGATAGCGCTCTTTTCGTCGGCTGCATCCTTCGGCAAGAGCAGGATCTGGATTTCCTGCTCCAGCTGCTCGATTGCCTCGACGACCTCAGGCTTTTCCATCTCGGCCAGGTCGCGCATGTCCTTGTCAGTCGTCCTGTCGGCCAACATGGCATTGATATCGGCAAGCTCGGCCGTCGCCTTCTCATAGGCGCGGATCTTGGTCACCACCGGCTGCAGTTCGGAATATTCCGACGCCAGCTTCACATAGACGTCGGCCGCTGGCCCCGCCGACATGCGGGCCTCGATCTCGCCGAACCGCCGTTCCAGTTCGCGCATTTTCTCAATGGGAAGCTTTGCCAAGTGTCACTCCAAATGCGCTACGCCTCGCCCGGATCATAGCCCGGACGAGGACAAAAGCGCTTCAAATCTATCTAAACCGGGATGCCGTTTGCCGCGGCGAAGTCGATGAGGATCTGGCGAACAGGCGTCGGGTCGCGGGTGTCGTCGAGCGCCGCGTTCAGTACCTCGCCGAGCTTGTCGGCATCGAGGGCCAGGAGCATCGCCTTGATCGGACCGACCGCCGTCGGCGACATCGACACCGAGCGGTAGCCGAGACCGAGCAGCGCCATGGCGGACAGTGGCTTGCTCGCCATCTCACCGCACAGCGTCACCGGCGTCTGATGTCGCTCGCCGCCGCGCACGATATCGCGCAGGATCCTGAGGAAGGGCCGGCCAAGCACGTCGAAGCGATCGGAAACGCGGGCGTTGCCGCGATCGACTGCCATGGCGAACTGGAACAGATCGTTCGAGCCGACCGAGACGAAGTCCACCTCGCTCATCAGTTCGTCCAGCTGCCACAGCAGCGCCGGCACTTCCAGCATGGCGCCGAACTGCAGCTTGCGCGGCAGCTGTTCGCCGAGCTTCGACTGACGCTCGATTTCCTTTTGCAAAAGCTCGCGCGCTTCCTTCAGCTCCGAGACCTCGGTCACCATCGGCAGCATCAATTTCAGCTCGAGACCGGCAGCCGCACGCAGCATGGCGCGCAGCTGAGTGCGCAGCAGGCCGGGCCGATCCAGCGAAAGGCGGATCGCCCGCCATCCGAGTGCAGGATTTTCCTCTTCCGCCGCGCGGAAATAGGGAACCACCTTGTCGCCGCCAATATCGAGCGTGCGGAAAGTCACCGGCTTGCCGCCGGTCTGCTTCAGAACGCTGCGGTAGAAGGCTTCCTGCTCTTCCGCCTTCGGCATCGTCGAGGCGATCATGAACTGCAGTTCGGTGCGGAAAAGGCCGATGCCCTCGGCACCCGCTTCGTTCAGATGCGGCAGGTCGACCAAAAGGCCAGCGTTCATCTGCAAGGTGATGCGCTTGCCGTCCTTGGTCAGCGGTTCGACATCCTTGAGCGCGCGGAACTGAGCCTGCCGGCGGGCGCGGAACCGTACCTTTTCCTCGTAGGCGCGCTGCAGGTCGGCCAACGGCCGCAGATGCACCTTGGCATCGTCGCCATCGATGATGACGGCATCGCGGTTTTCCGCAAGCGCGACAGCACCCGCCGCCTGTCCGACGACCGGAATGCCCATGGCGCGGGCGACGATGACCACGTGGCTGGTGACGGCCCCTTCCTCAAGGACCAGGCCGCGGACGTTTTCGCGCGGATAGTCGAGAAGTTCGGCGGCACCCATGGCCCGGGCAACGATCACCGCATCGGTCGGGAAGTCGCTCGCCGAAAGCTTGGCGCCATAGCCCGAAAGCTGGCGCAGCAGCCGGTTGGCGAGATCGTCGAAATCATGCATGCGCTCGCGCAAATAGGGATCGGTCAGCCGGATCATCCGCGCCTTGGTCTCGCTCTGCACCCGTTCGACGGCAGCTTCCGCCGTCAGGCCGTTGCGGATCGCCTCTTCCAGCTTCCGCACCCAGCCGCGGTCATGGGCAAACATGCGATAGGTCTCAAGCACCGCTCGGTGCTCGCCCTCCATCGACACTTCGCGACGCGATAGCATGTCGTCGATCGAGATACGCAATGACCCCAGAGCCTCGGCAAGCCGCTGCAATTCCTGGTCAGTATCCTCGTTCAGAAGATTGGTGACGACGATCCTCGGCTCGTGCAGCACGACATAACCGAGGCCGATGCCTTCGCCATAGCTGTTGCCGTCGATCGAGACCGGCCGGGACAGATCGAGTTCGAGGCCGGGCTTGGTGATTTTCTTCAACTCGCCGGTCGCCACCATCTCGGCGAGAACCATGGCGGTGGTTTCCAGCGCCTCGACCTCGTCTTCGCGGTAGTTGCGCATCGCCTTGTTCTGCACGACGAGAACGCCGAGCGCCCGACCCGTGCGCAGGATCGGCACGCCGAGGAACGAGTGATAGATCTCTTCGCCGGTTTCCGGCAGGTAGGTAAAGGCCGGATGCGCCTGGGCGTCGGACAGGTTGAGCGGACGTGCGGACGCGGCAATCGTGCCGACGAGGCCCTGCCCCATCTTCAACTGCGCCAGGTGGACGGCGGTCTTGTTCAGACCTTCGGTCGCGTAGAGTTCGAGCACGCCGTCGGAACGCAGCACATAGACCGAACACACTTCCGCGACCATGTTCTGTGCGATCTGGCGCACGATCCGGTCAAGGCGCTCCTGTGGCTCGAGCGGTTCCGCCATCAGTTCGCGCAACCGCTTGAGGAGAACGCGCGGACCTGCGGAAAGGTCTCTCATCGCGTGGGGTCCCCCGAAAAAGAGTAGACGACGGCGGCGGACGAATTCGCAGCCGAAACGGCCGCGAATCCCAAATCAGTCACCTGTGGGTTAACTCTTATCGAGACCGTAGGCGGAATGCAAAGTGCGAACTGCCAATTCGGCATAGGGTCCGTCGATCAGGATCGAGATCTTGATTTCGGAGGTGGTGATCGCCTTGATGTTGATGCCCTTGTCGGCGAGCGCACGGAATGCCGATGCGGCAACGCCGGCGTGGCTGCGCATGCCGATGCCGATGACAGAGACCTTGACCAGGCCAGCTTCCGACTGGATCACGTCGTAGCCGATCTTTTCCTTGTTGTCGCCGAGCACCCTCAGCGCCTTGTCGACATCGCCGGACGGAACGGTGAAGGTCATGTCGGTCTTCGAACCATCTTCCGAGATGTTCTGGACGATCATGTCGACATTGATATGGGCTTCGGCCAATGGCCCGAAGATCGCGGCGGAAACGCCCGGCCGGTCGGCAAGACGGCGCAGCGAAATCTGGGCTTCATCCTTGGCATAGGCAATGCCGGTTACGACTTCCTGTTCCACGATTTCTTCCTCATCACAAATCAGCGTGCCGGGCGGATTGAGAAGGTCACCCATGCCCGGCGCATCGGGATCCTCGAAAGACGAGCGCACGAAGGTACGGACCTTGTGCACCATGGCGAGCTCGACGGAGCGCACCTGCAGCACCTTGGCGCCGAGCGATGCCATTTCCAGCATTTCCTCGAACGCGATCTTTTTCAGACGCCGCGCCTTCGGCTCGATGCGCGGGTCGGTGGTGTAGACGCCATCGACGTCGGTATAGATATCGCAACGGTCGGCCTTGACGGCGGCGGCAATCGCAACGGCCGACGTGTCGGAGCCGCCGCGACCGAGTGTCGCCAGGCGGTTGTCCGGGCCAAGGCCCTGGAAACCGGCGACCACGGCCACCTGCCCCTCACCCATGCGGCGGATGATGTCGGCGCCCTCGATGTCGAGGATGCGGGCGGCGCCATGGGCGTTGTCGGTGCGGATCGGGATCTGCCAGCCCTGCCAGGAGCGCGCATTGATGCCCATCGACTGCAGCGCGATCGCCAACAGGCCCGAGGTCACCTGCTCGCCGGACGCTACGATGGCGTCATATTCGCGCGCGTCGTAGAACGGCGCATTGCTGCCGGCGACCTTGGGCATGTTCTGTACCCAGCCGACCAGTTCGTTGGTCTTGCCGGACATGGCGGAAACGACGACCGCGACCTCGTGGCCGGCGTCGACTTCACGTTTCACATGGCGGGCAACGTTGTGAATGCGGTCCAAATCAGCGACGGAAGTTCCGCCGAATTTCATCACGATGCGTGCCATTTCGCCTCTACCGGTACCGATGTTTGCGCGCGAGCGCGCGTGACAGGAAAGCGCTCCCGTCGGCGCCCGACGATCAAAAAGCTTGGGAGACTTCTCGGACATCGGCCAATCACCGCTTCGGGGAGCGGAAAGTCGCGGCGTCTCTTAGCGGATCGGGGGGCGAGGCGCAATGGCAAGAAGGTAGGAATAAGGCCTCCGTTCCAGCGAGCTGACCGCACGCCTGGCAACAATATTGCTGAACGACGTCGCCTGGCGCAACGAAGGCCCCACCAAAAGCGTTGCAGCTTTGCATCTAGGGCGGACAGCCGTGTTGGATCGCACTCCGCCGCCGTCACCCCGTTGAAAACTGCTCGCGTCGATGGTAAACACTCCGCGCAACTCGATTGTGAAAGGAGGGCTGCGTTGTGATGACTTTTTTCCGGCACCACCGCCAGCGTGGCCCCGTCAACGCCCTGCAGATGCGTTTGCAGGGCTGACCGGTACAATCGCTTCGCGTCCTCGCGAATCTTACTCCTGGTCTGCCCCAGTGTGGTGCGGCTGAAAACCGTTTCGGTTTGAACGCCCGCGCCGTTTTCCATACCGAGCCGAAGCGGCCCGAACACTGCACGATCGTGCATCGGGTCCGACACTCCGCCCAACCCGGCAGATGTATTGCCGCCCGCGGATGTTTGCCGTCGCTCGCGCAGTCCAGAGAACGAACGAACATGGCCTTGATCAATATCCGCAACCTCGCCGTCACCCTCAGCACGTCGCTGTTTTCCAATCTCAACCTTTCGATCGCGGCCGGCGATCGCCTCGGCATCGTCGCCGCCAACGGGCGCGGCAAGTCCACTCTGCTCCGATCGATCGGCGGCAGCTTCGAGCCGACGGCTGGCGAGATCACCCGCTCACGCGGCCTGACCATCGGCCATGTCGAGCAGAACGTGCCGGCGCAGCTGCTGCCGTTGTCGTTCCATGCGGCGGTTCTTTCGGCATTGTCGAGCGAGCAGGCGGACAGCGAAAGCTGGCGCGTCGATATCGTGCTCGATTCGCTCGAGGTGCCCGAAGCCCTTCGTGAGCGCGCCGTCGCGGACTTGAGCGGCGGCTGGCAGCGGCTGGCCCTCCTTGCCCGCGTCTGGGTCACGGATCCCGACGCGCTGCTCCTCGACGAGCCGACCAACCATCTCGACCTTGCCAAGATCGCCCGGCTCGAATCCTGGTTGAACGCGCTTCCGCGCGACGTGCCGGTGCTGATCGCCAGCCACGACCGCGCCTTTCTCGACGCTACCACCAACCGCACGTTGTTTCTGCGTCCAGACCAATCGCCCGTCTTTACACTCCCCTATTCGCAGGCGCGTGCGGCCGTCGATGAATTCGACGCCTCGGAAGAGCGGCGCTACCAGCGCGACATGAAGGTGGCGCAGCAATTGCGTCGCCAGGCGGCCAAGCTCAACAACATCGGCATCAACTCCGGTAGCGACCTGCTGACGATAAAGACCAAACAGCTGCGTCAGCGCGCCGACCGGCTGGAGGATGCGGCCAAGCCCGCCCACCAGGAGCGTTCGGCCGGTGTAATCCGGCTCGCCAATCGCGGCACCCACGCAAAAATCCTGGTGACGCTCGATGATATCCGGGTGGAAACGCCCGATGGCACTCCGCTGTTTCGCACGGGAAAACGCTGGATCTGCCAGGGCGACCGTATTGTCCTGCTCGGCGAAAACGGCGCCGGCAAGACAAGGCTGGTCAACCTCATCCGCACTGCGATCGAGGAGCCGGAGCGCGGACCCGAAACGCTGAAAGCCACGCCTTCCCTGGTGCTCGGCTACAGCGATCAGGCGCTCGCGGGTCTTTCGGACAAGGAAACGCCGCTTGTCGCCCTCTCCCGCCGGTTCTCGCTCGGCGATCAGAAGGTGCGTTCGCTGCTGGCGGGCGCCGGTGTCGGCATCGACATGCAGGACAAACCGGTCGGCCGGCTCTCCGGCGGCCAGAAGGCGCGTCTGGCGATGCTGCTGCTCCGCCTGCGCGAGCCCAACTTCTACCTGCTCGACGAGCCGACGAACCATCTCGATATCGAGGGCCAGGAAGCGCTGGAAGACGAGTTGATGAAAAACGAGGTCAGCTGCCTGCTGGTGTCCCACGACCGCAGCTTCGTGCGCAACATCGGCAATCGTTTCTGGTTGATCGAGAAGCGGCGGCTCGTCGAAGTGGAAGATCCCGAGGCGTTCTTCGCCGCGGCCGCACAAGGCGATGTGGCCTGATCGACAGGCGACGCGCGACTGCTGTGGCGCGTCGCCGTTTGACGGGCGTGCTTACCCCCTTAATCTCCGTGTCGAACCGGAGGAGCCACCCATGAAAATCAGCGCACGCAACCGCTTCAAGGGCAAGATCGTCGATGTCGTCAAAGGGGCGACGACCGCGCATGTGCGCATCGATCTCGGCGGCGGAGCCATCTGACGGCATCGATCACCAACGAAGCCGTCGACGAACTCGGCCTCAAGGTCGGCGGCGACGCCTACGGGGTCATCAAGGCTTCCGACGTGATGGTTGCGATCGACTGAGCAATCACGCCTTCTTGCAGTAATGGGCCGTGCCGGCATCGCCGGTTTCAAAATCACCAGGCTGCGGCGGTGCAATCGGCTTGAACAGCGTGCGATCGGGCTTCAGGTCGATGAGCGGCGTGCCGTCGAGGCAATCGAGGCCGCGCACCAGAAGCACATTGTCTTCGACCGCCTCGAGCGCCACGATCGATGTGCCGATCGGGTTCGGCCGCACTGGCGAGCGCAAGGCGAAGGTGCCATGCGTCTCGCCATTGTTGGCGGGGCTCTGCAACACGAGGTCGCGGCGCGATCGATCGAGCCAATAGAGGATCTCCAGTCGCTCGAACCGCTCGATGCCCTTCAGCGCCTCGACCCAGGGCGAAAAGATCTCGATCCGGCAGATCGGCCCGTCATGGCGCCCCTCGCGGGCAGCCGAGCCTTGACGCCCAGGGCGTCGAAATGCGCCCGATGAAGGTCAGCCCTGCATCGGTTGCCTCCGGCGGCGTGATCGAGACTTCGTTTTCCCGGATTTCGTTTTCGCGAACCATCTCGTATTCCTTCCTCAGGCGTTGTTTCGTGGTGCGCAGAGGCGGGCGTCGCTGCCCGCAAGCGTGCCGATCACCACATCGATGTCGTAGAGCTGCTTGAGCGCGGTCACGGTCAGCACCGCATCGGGTGTTCCAAGCGCGACGATCCGCGATTGGAACACCAACGCCACGCGGTCAGCC
Source organism: Ensifer sp. Root31 (assembly GCF_001424825.1). Classification (NCBI taxonomy): domain Bacteria; kingdom Pseudomonadati; phylum Pseudomonadota; class Alphaproteobacteria; order Hyphomicrobiales; family Rhizobiaceae; genus Ensifer; species Ensifer sp. Root31. The sequence continues at coordinate 17,490 of NZ_LMCO01000036.1, forward strand.
ACCCGAAACGCGTGGTCGGGATTGTGGGTAGACAGAACGATCGAAACGCCTTCGCCGGCAAGCTCCCGCACCCGATCGAGCACCCGCATCTGATGACCGTAGTCGAGGCTTGCCGTCGGTTCGTCCATCACCAGGATCGAAGGCTCCTGCGCGAGCGCGCGCGCGATCAGGGCGATCTGGCGCTCACCGCCGCTGATCTCGGTATAGGCACGGTTCGCCAGATGGTCGATGCCGAGCCGCTCCAGCGTGGCGGCGGCCACCTCGCGGTCATGGCGGCCGGGCGTTGCAAACAGGCCCACATGCGGCGCACGGCCCATCAGCACCAGTTCCTCGACCGTGAATGGGAAGAGCGCGGCATGCGCCTGCGGCACATAAGCGATGCGCGAGGCACGGTCGCGGCCGGACCAGGAGCCGATCGGCTGGCCATCCAGCCGGATCGTGCCTGCCCTCAGCGGAACGAGCCCGAGCAACGTCTTGAACAGCGTCGTCTTGCCGGCGCCATTCGGCCCGAACAGCACGAGTACCTCGTTTTCATCAAGCGTGAAGCTGATGTCCTGGCCGACAAGGCGGCTGCCGTAGCCAAAGGCGATCTGGTCGACCTCGAGCCTCATTGCCAGCCCTTTCGCCCTGATGCGAGCAGCCAGAGAAAGAACGGCGCGCCGACGGTCGCCGTCAGGATGCCGAGCGGTACCTCGATCATCGCAATGCTGCGCGCCAGCATATCGGCGACGAGCAGATAGGCGGCGCCGAGCGCCATCGACACCGGCAGCAACCGGACGAAATCCGGTCCGACGAGGAGGCGCGCCACATGCGGGATGACAAGCCCAATCCAGCCGATGATGCCGGTGACCGAGACGGAAGCCGAGGTGATCAGCGTTGCCGCCAGCACCAGCACGACGCGCAGCCGGCCGGTGTCGATGCCGAGCGCACGCGCTTCTTCCTCGCCAAGCGTCATGACGTTCATGCGCCAGCGCAGGAGAAAGAGCGGGATGATGCCGACGACAAGCGCGGGAAGAATGGAGACGACGTCGCCTGATGTCACCGAGGCTAGGCTGCCGAGCAGCCAATAGGTGATCGCCGGCAACTGATCATAGGGATCGGCAAGGATCTTGATCAGCGAGATGCCGGCACCCACGTGCGCACCGACCGCGATGCCTGCCAGAACGAGAACGAGCACCGGATCCCGGTTGCGGATCACTGTTGCAACCGCATAGACAGACAGCACGGCGATCAGCCCGCCGACAAAACTCATCAGCTGGATGACGCCGACCGGCAACGACAGGAAGATGCCGACAACGGCGCCGAAGCTGGCGCCGGCGGAAACCCCGAGAATATCGGGCGAAACCAGCGGGTTGCGGAACAGGCCTTGGTAGGTGGCGCCGGCTGCCGCAAGCGCCGCGCCGACGGCAAGACCGGCCAGCACACGCGGCAAGCGGATGTTCCAGAAGACCGTGGCCACCGTCTCATCACTGGGGGTACCGCCGACCATTGCCCAGATTTGACCGATCAGATCGGACAGGCCCGCGTCGAATTTGCCGACAGTCATCGACAGGGCGGAAAGCGACAGGAGGCCTGCGATCGCAACCAGCGACCGTGCACCGACCCACCCTCGCCTCAGAACGATCTGCTTTGTCATTGCGTTTCCGGCAGGGCACCTTTGACAAGCCTCGTGAGCTGCGCGTCATCAAGATCCACTTGGTAGAAGAGTTTGTAGAATTCCCGCGTCTCGGCTTTCAGGTCACCCTCGTAGAAGCCGCCATAAAGCAGTGCCTCAAGCCAGCGGACCCCGATCAGGCGGTTGATGCCGGGCGGCGAATCGAACCAGCCGAATGGCATCGACGGCGCGATGAACACCTGTCCCTTCTCGACCGCCTGCACCCTGCTCCACGCCGGATCTGTCGCGACCGCTGAGGCGAACTTCGGGCTCGCGGCGATGATCATCTCCGGGTTCCAGGCGAGCAGCTGCTCCGGCGAAACCTGAGTGAGACTGCTCTTGCCGGCAACGGCCGCGACATTGACTGCACCTGCGGCTTCGAGGATCTCAAGATCGATCGAGCCTGCCAGGCCCGTCTCCAGACCATCGGGGCCACGTCCGTAATAGACCCTGGGCCGCTCGTCGGCCGGTACTGCCGCTATCGTCTCGCCGAGTTCCTTCAGCGTTTCGTCGGCATAGTCGGCAAGTTTGCCGGCACGCTCTTCGGCTCCGAGCATCGCGCCGAGGCTGCGCAAGGTCTCGGCACTTTTGCCGAACGAACCGTCGATCAGCACATAGGGAATGCCGGTCTGGCTCTGCACCTTGTCGGCAAGCGAGGCATAGGTCGCGTCCACCGTGCCGACATCGATGATGACGTCAGGCTTGGCCGCAAGCACCGCCTCGATATTCGCCGTCCCGCCCTTGCCGGTCAGGCGGCCATAGGTCGGTAAACCGCGTACGGCCTCCATTAGGTAGGGCTTTTCGTCTTCCTTCGGCTCGCGCACCCAGCCGGCCAGCTTCTCCGGCGCGATGGCATAGACCAGCACCGAGGCCGGCGGACCGGCCGCCAGCACCTTGCCAATATGGTCGGGAAGCTCGACCGTGCGACCGGCCGCATCCGTGAAGGGTTTCGCCTGAACCGCAAGCGGCATCAGGGTAAGAAGGGCGCCGAAGGCACCGGCGATAGATCTGATCATGGTGAAGCCTCGGGATGGAGGTGCGGACGATGGTTCGGCGCGACTATGGCACAGCGTTATATCCGTTGGAATATCTCGATTGATAACCCGTCTCCAGCGCTAAGGTCTTTGCATTGCTTGAGAACCTTGACTAGGCGGCCCGATCGGGCGATATCGGACCCATGTGCGAACATGACGTCCATATCGTTGCGCGTTCGGCCGGCATCCCAATAGGCGGGATGCAGGGTGATAAAGCACGCTAACGAAAGAGCGTTCGCGCACCTGCAGCCTCGCCGGAAACGGACGGGGTTCTTCTTTTGACGGGTGCGCCGTCCATCGGCATTTTTGATGGAGAATGAAATGGCACAGAACATCTACGACAAACCGGAATTTTTCGAAGGCTACAGCCAGCTCGGACGATCGGTCCATGGCCTCGACGGCGCCGCCGAATGGCCGGCAATCCGCGCCGCCTTGCCGGATTTGCAGGGCAAGCGCGTGGTCGATCTCGGCTGCGGCTTCGGCTGGTTCTCGCGTTTCGCGCGCGAGCAGGGTGCGGCCCGCGTGCTCGGGCTCGACCTGTCGGAAAACATGATCGCCCGCGCCCGGCGCGACACGCCCGATCCGGCGATCGAATACGGCATCGCCGATCTCGATCATCTTGCGCTCGAAACCGGCACCTTTGACGTCGCCTACAGCTCGCTCGCGTTTCACTATGTCGAGAATTTCGACCGCCTGGTCCAGGCAATCTACGATGCGCTGGTGCCGGGCGCGCACCTGGTGTTCACCATCGAGCACCCGATCTACATGGCCTCGCTGAACCCTGGCTGGCAGGTCGGGGAAAACGGGCAGAAGCGCTGGCCGGTCGATCACTATTCCATCGAGGGCCAGCGCACGACGGATTGGCTGGCCAAGGGCGTGGTCAAGTACCACCGCACGATCGGCACCACGCTCAACGCCTTGATGCGCGGCGGTTTCGCCATCCGTCACGTCGAGGAGTGGCGCCCGACGCCGGCGCAGATCGACGCCAATCCGGATCTCGCCGAAGAGATGGAACGGCCGATGATTTTGATCGTCGACGCCCAGCGGTAGGGCAGACAGAAGCCCGGGCCGGAACCGCACCCGGGCTTTGCCCATGCCGTCCAGTACTTTCATCCGAGGCGACCGTTTTCGGATTGACCCGGTCGTGCGATCACGCAAACGACGTCGCTGCGGTCGACCCGATGGGTCCTGACGTTTGCCACGCTCCATCGGCTATCGGCAAGGCGGGCTTCGATCCGGCTGGAAATGTCTTCGGCACTGCCCGACGGCTCGTCGTCAAAGATCAGCAACCGCCCGTCCGGCTTGAGAACCTGCGCAAGTACCGCCAGTTCGCGCGATGGATCGCCCCTTGCAAAGACACAGACACGGATGGCGAAAGCAGCATCGAAACGCGCGTCGCCAAAATCCGCTCGCGCCAGCTCAATAGCCTCAAAGTCTGCCCTGCCGGCCGCGACATAGCTGGCGTTTCGTTGTTTCGCCGCCGCGATCATCTTCGCAGAGCGATCGATCGCAACGATCCGCCCATCGGCCAGTTTCTCGCAAACGCCCGTAACTGCGACACCGTGACCGCAGCCGATCTCAAGCAGCCAGTCCGATGGTTGCGGTGCGATCATTTCTACTGCCCAACCGATTCTGCCTTCCGCGTGCATGTCCCCTCCTCACGCAAGCCCGCCGTCGAGTGCGGGACGATACCATGATCGGCTTGATGGTCGTCCGGGACTTTCCGATATCAAAATAAAACCACTTGCAATATAAAATCAGTTTTGCGATGATCCGCTCATCAACGAACCGTGCCGCAAATAGCGGCAAGGGAGAATGGGAGGAACGACTATGCGCAAGGTCATCATGTGGGACATGGTCAGTGTCGACGGCTTCTTCGAAGCACCAGGCCATGACATCAGCTGGTTCGTCTTCGAGGACGAACTCGCAGCCTATATCGGCGAGACCCAGCTTGAGGCCGATACGCTGCTCTTCGGCCGGGTGACCTATGAGATGATGGCGTCTTACTGGCCCGAAGCCGAAGGCGATATCGCCACCTTCATGAACGGCGTCGAGAAATACGTCTTCTCCCGCTCCCTCAAAAGCACCGACTGGCACAACACCACGCTCGTTACCGGCGACGCGGTCGCCGAAGTCGAACACCTGAAGGCGCTTGGGGGTGGTACCATCTTCATTTTCGGCAGCGCCGATTTTGCCGCAGGCCTGGTGGAAAAGGGCCTTGTCGACGAATACCGGCTTGGCATCAATCCGGTACTGCTCGGCGGCGGCGTGCCTCTGTTCAAATCGTTGCCGACGCGCACCACCCTCAAGCTCACCCACACGCGACCGCTCAAGTCCGGCGTCGTCATCCTGCATTACCAGCCGCAGCCGGATGTCTGATCGGGGCGCTCGCCCCGCGGCCGCTCCCGATGCGCTGTTGCGGCCAGGGTCCGCCTCTTGACATCCCTGCCCGATCGTCCGACTTCATCAGGCAGAATGAAGGAGACGGCAGCATGAGCGAGACAGCGCGCACGACGATCGACCAGAGCGAAGTAGACCGCTTTTCGGCCATGGCCGCCGAGTGGTGGGATCCGACGGGAAAGTTCCGGCCGCTGCACAAGTTCAATCCGGTGCGCCTTGCCTATATCCGCGACAGGGTTGCCGAGCATTTCGGCCGCGATCCGAAGAGCCCGCAGCCGCTGAAGGGCCTGCGCCTGCTCGATATCGGTTGCGGTGGCGGGCTGCTGTCGGAGCCGATGGCCCGCATGGGCGCTGACGTCGTCGGCGCGGACGCTTCGGAAAAGAATATCGGCATTGCCAAGACCCATGCGGCCGGCAGCGGCGTTAACGTCGATTATCGGGCCGTGACGGCCGAAGCCCTCACGGAAGCGGGCGAAAGCTTCGACATCGTTCTCAACATGGAAGTGGTCGAGCACGTCGCCGATGTCGATTTCTTCATGACCACCTGCGCCCATATGGTTCGCCCCGGCGGCCTGATGTTCGTCGCCACCATCAACCGCACGATGAAGGCGGCGGCATTGGCCATCTTCGCCGCCGAAAACGTTCTGCGCTGGCTGCCGCGCGGCACGCATCAATATGAAAAGCTCGTGCGCCCCGAGGAATTGGAAAAACCGCTGGTGGCAAGCGGCCTGGAACTGACCGAACGCACCGGCGTATTCTTCAATCCGCTGTCCAACCAGTGGAACCTGTCGAAGGACATGGACGTCAATTACATGATTGTCGCCAAGCGCCCGCTCTAACGCAGCCGGCCCTTCGCATCCGCATCAAATCCTATGCAAAGCCCTCCGCCGACGCCGTTCGCCGGGGGGCTTTGCTTTTAGCGCTACTGCATAGTTCCTTAAATCGGATCCGATTTTAAGGACAAAATTATGCAGCAAGTTTAAAACGCTACAGCGTCCTTTGTGCGTCATATTTGACGCACGGCGCTGTAGCGCCTCAAGCCACCTTCGGCCGCGCCTGCCACTCATGCTGAAGCAGCGCGTAGATGAACTCGTCCCCCCATTGGCCGTTGAACAGGTCGTTCTGGATCAGATGCGCCTCACGGCGCATGCCGAGCCGCTCGACGACCCCGACGGAACCGGCGTTGAGCGGGTCGAGACGGGCAAAGATCCGGTGGAAGTTCAATTGGAAGAAACCCAGGTCGAGCACTGCCCGCATCGCTTCGGTGGCATAGCCCTTGCCCGAAAATGCCGGATTGAAGATGTAGCCGGCTTCAGCCTGCCGCGCCGCCTTGCTGGCGAGCTTCAACAGCACCTCGCCGACAAGCGCGCCATCCTGCCTCCGTTCGACCGCAAAAACCGCGACATCGCCATCCGCATCGAGACGCGGGTCGCTCGCCTTGGCGAATTTTGCGCGCGCGCCGTCCTCGTCAAGCGGATTGGCATAGAGATAGCGGTAAACCTCCGGCAGCCGGTGATAGGCATGGAACCCGTCGAAATCCTCAGGCGCAAAATGCCTGATCGTCAGGCGGTCGGTGGAAATGCGAAGGTCGGAAAGATCCATAGCGCTCAAAATCCCGGATTACAAAGATCCGGAAATGGGAACCAACGATCTGTTTTTAAAGGGTGTTTGCTAGATTTCGCCTGAGAGCGCTGAAAGTCGGTGGCGCGAGCAGGCATTGCGCTCTGCAGGTCAGTTGACCTCGTCGGGCAACACCGGCAGTGGCGCGATCGCGATGCCCTCTTCGAGAAGCGCGACAGCCTCTTCCACGGTCGCCTTGCCGATCAGGCCGCGTTCATCCGTCTCGCCATAGTGGATCTTGCGGGCCTCTTCGGGAAAGCGGTCACCGACATCCTCGGCATTGTCGCGCACCGCCTTGACGAGTTCGCGGATTTTCGCGACGGTTTCCTTCTGCGCCTGGTCCATGACCAATGCCCGCGTCGCTTCCTTCTTGCGGGCGGTCGCGACCGACGGTGCCATCAGTTGCTTGGCAACCGACGTGGAATTGCAGGTGGGACAGGAGACGAGCTTGCGCTCCATCTGGCGGTCGAAATCGTCACTCGACGAGAACCAGCCCTCGAAAGCGTGGCCCTGATCGCAGGAAAGCGTGTAGCGAATCAAGCGGCAACGCCTCCTTTTCCGGTCGGCAGGACATGATCCAGCCCAAAGCTGCGGGCATTCCTGAGGTTCGGGATCTTGGCGCGGGCCACATGCACGGCGGCCACGTCTATTTCAGCCAGCACGATCCCCTCGCCGGCAGCACCCGCTGCGGCGAGCACCTTGCCCCAGGGGTCGACGATCATCGAATGGCCAAAGGTCTCACGCCCGTCCTCATGCACGCCGCCCTGTGCAGCGGCGATGACGAAGAAGCCGTTTTCGATGGCACGGGCGCGCAGCAGGATTTCCCAATGCGCTTCGCCCGTCTGCCGGGTGAAGGCGGCCGGTACCGACATCACCTCTGCGCCTGCAACCGCCTGCTGGCGGAACAGCTCGGGGAAGCGAACATCGTAGCAGATGGCAAAGCCCAATTTGCCGAAATCGAGGTCGGCAAGGCGTGCCGTGCTGCCCGGGGTGTAAGCAGCGCTCTCGCGCCAGCTTTCGCCATTGTCGAGATCGACGTCGAACATGTGGATCTTGTCGTAGTCACAGATTTTCACCCCATCCGGACCGAAGAGGAAACCGCGATTGGCGATCTTGCCGTCGGCAAGGGCAATGGCGGTCGAGCCCACATGCAGATGAATGCCGAGTTCGCCAGCAAGCGCTGCCGCTTCGCGAACGATAATATCGTTTGCCTCGTCCTTGAGTACGGCCCGCAAGCCGGCACGATCGCGCTGGAGCGCACCCGTCATCTCCGGCGTCTGGACATAGATCGCCCCGTGACCAGCCGCCTCGCGCACCAGCCGTGCCATCGTCTCGGCGTTTCGTGCCGGATCGACGCCAGAACACATCTGGATGGCGGCAGCCTTGAATGTCATCGCAGTCTGGCTCCTCAGGGCATTTCCCGGAAAGGCACGAAGCAGCTCTCCGTCGGAAATGCGCAAAGCTTATGAGATGGAGCGCTTCGCCACTCCATCCAAAGCGGCAACGGTCTAGGCGACGAGCATTTCGTCGAGCTTTCCGGCGCGCTCGAGCGCGTGCAGATCGTCGCAGCCGCCGACATGGATATCGTTGATGAAGATCTGCGGAAATGTGGTTCCGCCATGCGATTTCTCGATCATCTTCTGGCGCACCTGCGGATCGTAGGTTGCATCATGCTCGAGGAACGAGACGCCCTTGGTTTCCAGAAGCTTTTTGGCAGCCGAGCAATAGCCGCAGAACTGACGCGTATAAATAACGACCGAAGCCATGTTTCCTAACCGCTCCTTCACCGGCAACGATGCCGGACTTCCATTTGTCATATAAGACCGGACATGGCTCTTGCAAAGGTTAAAACCGTGACGTGGCCGGCCCCCGCCCGCTTCAGCGCGCGGGTCGCGGCCGAAACGGTGGCGCCGGTGGTATAGACATCATCGACGAGAACGATGCGTTTTCCGACGAGACCTTGCTTGCCGCTTTCGGTGACGGCAAAGGCGCCGCGAACATTGTCTTCACGCGCCTTGGCGCCGAGCCCGACCTGCTTGGTCGTGCGCCTGATCCGGCGAAGCGTTGTCGGCAGGTAGGGCCGCCCGGACAGTGCGGCGACGGAACGGGCAAGCTCTGCCGCCTGGTTGTATTTGCGCCCCCAGAGCCTGAAGGCATGCAGCGGCACCGGGATGATCGCATCCGCGGAGGCGACGGCACCATCGCTCGCCCGGACCATCCATTCCGCCATCATCGGAGCAAGATCGGTGCGGTCCCGATATTTCAGCCCATGCACGAGTTCACGCGCGATGCCTTCGTGGATCGCAACGGAGCGCAGGCGGTCGAACACCGGCGGATCGGCGATCGCCTCGGGCGACACCGTTCCCTCGCCGTGATCATGGGCAAACGGCAGGCCGAGGATTTCGCAGTAGGGCCGCTCGAGCAGTTGAAGCGTCGACCAGCAGGGCGCACAGACGGCCCGGTGACGACCCATCAGGCGTCCACAACCGCAGCAGACGGGCGGGTATACGACGTCGATGAGATCAACGCCGATCCGCCGCAGAAAGGCCAGGCAATCCGCCAGGCCAAATTGCCGCTCTTCCCAGTTCATGAGGTTGACTTTGCCGTCGTGTGGGTTTCTTTGCAGGACGCTGTAGCACTTTGAAATTCTGCATGTTTACTCCCTTAATCGGTTTCGATCCGGGGAAGCAATCATGCTGCCGGAGCAGAGTACCGTGGAAATCATCTTTGACCAGAGCCTTGTCGAGGCCCACCGTCGCCGGGCGCTGCGCAATGCCGACCCCAAGGCAGCCTTCCTCCTCGATATCGTCGCACAGGAGCTGGCCGACCGTGTCAGCGTCGTCGAGCGACAGTTCGACAGGGCTATGGAATTGCACGGCTACACTGGCGCAACAGCCCTTCGGCTTCTGGAAACCGGCAAGGTCGGAACGGTCGAGCGGGTGGAAACGGATCCAGGCTTCGGCACGACCGCCATGCCGGTCGCGATTGCGCCACTCGAGCGCATCCCGGCCGAGCCCGAGACACTCAATCTTCTCGTCTCCCCGCTGTCGCTGCATCTCACCAACGACACGCCCGGCGCCTTCATCCAGGCGCGCCGATCGCTGAAGCCGGACGGGTTGTTCCTGGCAGCTATTCCCGGCAATGGAACGCTGAACGAGTTGCGCGAGGCGTTGCTTGCCGCCGAGGCCGAGCTGACCGGGGGCGCAAGCCCGCGCGTCGTTCCCTTCGCCGACGTTCGCGACATGGGCGCATTGCTGCAGCGGGCGGGCTTTGCCCTGCCGGTGGCGGACGCAGAGACCTATACGGTGCGCTACGATTCGCTCTTCGCGCTGATCCGGGATTTGCGGGCGATGGGCATGACCAGCCCGCTTACAGCGCGCAGCCGGACACCCGTGTCCCGGCGCTTTTTCCTGAGGGCTGCGGAAATCTATGCCGAGCGCTTCTCCGACCCGGACGGCCGCATCCGCGCGACCTTCTCCGTCGTCTACCTCTCAGGCTGGGCACCGCACGAAAGCCAGCAGAAACCGCTGAAGCCGGGCTCTGCCAAACAGCGGCTGTCGGAGGCTCTTGGGACGAAGGAAAGACCGGTCTAGGAGCATTTCCAGGAAAAGTGCCAGCGGTTTTCCGCCAGGAAATGCGTAAAAACAAAGAGGTGGCGCGCTCTGCGACCTCGTCCAAAGCGGAAACGCGCTAAGCGTCCGGTCCGATCAACGTCAACTCATTGCGTTCTGGAATGTCGTCGTCAACAGCTCGAAGATGGCCGTAAGCGCTGCCTGTATCTGCTCCATTCCGAGAAGCAGGCTGACAGAAATGATCGCTGCGATGAGACCGTACTCGATCGCTGTGGCCGCGCTTCTATCGCGAATAAGGCGCTTCAACGTGTCCATAGGTCCCCAGCCCGGTTGGAACTCACTTCCCGACCGGCAGACACGCAAGGAACCAGTCCGACGCGCCGCCCGGATCAGCAGCCACTCTTGCTGCCGTCGGCATCGATGATGCAGACCGCACCCGGCATTTCCTGAAGCACGCTGCGGCGCACGGTATAGCGCTTGGTGGTGCCGTTCGAGGGGATAGAGCCGGTCGAAATATTGTCGTAGTCCACCGGCGTGTTCGCCAGCATGCGCTTGTCCGTCTTCGAGGACAGCATCGGTGTCAGGATCAACGTCAGTGCAATCACCGCTGTTCCAAACAGCAGCGACAGATTGAGCACGCCTGTCCGGCGGGACTGGCTCGTCGCCATGTCCTTCTCCTGAACCGTCCTCCAGAAATCGTCGTCTACCATCCAAGCCTCACAAACGCAGAAGGTGCGGCGAACGGGAGCATCCTTCCCAAGCTTCGTTTGCCACATTGTCCGAAACCGATACGCCGCTCGCTGAACGTTACGCACCGAAACTGAATTGAAGTTATCTTTGCGGGAGGGAGATAAACGATCGATTAATAATCGGTCGGTTTTTGGGTAGGTTCAGAGCAAATCCATAAGAAATGGGATGAGCGGCTCATCGGCAGGAGGCATCGGGTAGTCGCGCAGTGCCTTGGAGCGCACCCATTTGATCGCCTGGCCCTCCCGCCCAATCGCCACGCCTTCATAGCGACGGCAGACATAGAGCGGCATCAGCAGGTGAAAATCGTCGTAGGTATGGCTGGCAAAGGTCAGCGGCGCCAGGCAGGCAACCTTGGTCTGGATGCCGAGTTCTTCGTCCAGTTCGCGGATCAGCGTTTCCTCCGGCGTCTCGCCGGGCTCCACCTTGCCGCCGGGAAATTCCCAGAGGCCGGCAAGCGATTTGCCCTCAGGACGCTGCGCCAGCAGGATGCGGCCATCAGAATCCACCAAGGCGCAAGCCGCGACGAGAACGATCTTCTTTCCGATAGCGTCCATCATTCAAGCTTTCGGCGTGCGGTAGAGATAGCTGTAGACATCGCGGAAACCGGCGCTGCGATAAAGCGCCAACGCCGCCTCGCTGGTTGCCTCGACCTGTAGCCATGCCTTCTTGGCGCCGCGCAGGCGCGCCCAGCGCAACGAAACGTCGAGCATGGCTTTGCCCAGCCCCTGTCGACGGAAATGCTCATCAACGGCAAACAGCATGATGCCCGCGAGATCGTTGTCCTGAACGACGAGCGATACCGCCGTCGGCCCGCTTTCCACGTCCTCGAACAGGAACAGCCCGCTCTCCGGCTTGATCGAATTGATGATCTCGGCCAGTGCCGCCTTGGTCTTGGGGTCTTCCTTGCCGATGCGGATGCGTGCGTCGACGAAGCGGCCGACGTCCTTGATCGGCAGATGGTCAATGCCATCACCAAAGTCGCGCTCGGCGATATCAGCCATCATCACGGTGCTATGGGAGAAGGCGGTCCAGCCTTCGGCATCCATGTGGGCGATCAGTTGCGGCGGCGTCAGCGGCGTCTGTCGCACGGTCAGTGGCCGGTCGTAGTCGGCAAAGCGCCTGGCAGCCTTTTCCAATCGAACAGGGATGTCGCGGTAATCGGAGGGATCGAGCGGGTTGACCGAATTGAGACGCTTGGAATCGTGGCCAGCATTCAGCCGGATCAGCCAGCTGCCGTCATAATGGACCGACGCCGCCGGCCAGGCGCGAAAGCCGACGGCCTCAAGCCGCCGTACGCTCGGAAGATCAACCATCCGCTTGTCCTTGCCTTCAGCCGCGGCATCGCCTGCGGACGGCTGGGTCTCGATCGATGTCATCTGCTTACCCCCAACAGGCCAAACCAATTACCGACAATGCGAGCAGCTTTGGGAGCTGCAAGCCCCGGGGGAGCTGCAAGCCCCGGGGAAAAGACTGCGCGCGAAGACGTCAGCTTCTGTAGTCGCCGTTGATCTCGACATATTCCTTGGTGAGGTCGCAGGTAAAGACCGTCGCACGTCCGGCACCAAGCCCGATATCGACGCGGATCGGGATATCCTGCGCCTTCATGACCGCCGTGGCGGCGGCTTCCGAATAGGTAGGATCGCGCTCGCCCTCGACGGCGACCCGCACATCGCCGAACCAGATGGCCAGCCGGTCGCGCTCGGCCATCTCGCCGGACTTGCCGACGGCCATGACAACGCGTCCCCAATTGGCGTCCTCACCCGCAACCGCGGTCTTGACCAGCGGCGAATTGGCGATCGAAAGCGCGATGCGCTTCGCGGCCGCGTCGTTCTCGGCACCCTCCACCGTAACGGCAACCATCTTGCGCGCACCTTCGCCGTCGCGAACGACCTGGAGAGCCAGATCGCGCAACAGATCGTTGAGGGCCGCCCGGAAGGCGTCGAGCTTCGCATCGGAAGCATCCGTCACTTTCCGCTGGCCATCGCCGGCAGCAGCACCGGTCGCAAACAGCATCAGGGTGTCGGACGTCGACGTGTCGCTATCAACGGTAACCGAATTGAACGTCGGGCCGACTCCGGCCGAAAGCAGCGCCTGCAGCGCCGCTGGCGCGATGTCGGCGTCGGTAACGACGAAGGAGAGCATCGTCGCCATGTCAGGCGCAATCATGCCAGCACCCTTGGCGATGCCATTGATCGTCACCTTCACGCCGTCGATCTCTGCGCTGCGGGTGGCGACCTTCGGATAGGTGTCCGTGGTCATGATCGCCTTGGCGGCCTCGAACCAGAAGTCTTCGCGGCCGGCAGCGGCGAGATCGTCGAGCACGCCTGCGAACTTCGTCGCGTCCAGCGGTTCGCCGATGACGCCGGTCGAGGCCAGAAACACCTCACTCTCGGCGCAACCGGCAGCCTTCGCCGCCGATTTCGCGGTCAGTTCCGTCGCGTCGCGGCCCTTCTTGCCGGTGAAGGCATTGGCATTGCCGGAATTGACGACAACCGCACGCGCAACGCCGCCGCCAAGGCTCTGGCGGCAGAAGTCGACAGGCGCTGACGGGCACTTGGAGCGGGTGAACACGCCGGCAACAGCCGCAGGCTTGTCGAAAACCATCATCAGCACGTCGGTACGGTTCTTGTACTTGATGCCGGCGGCGGCAGTTGCCATGCGAACACCGCGCAAGGCGGGCATTTCGGCAAAGGTTTTCGGAGCGAGCGGAGAGACGGAACCGGACATGGGAAACCTGCGTGAAGAACGTGGGGTCAAGGTGGCGTTGCGACAAATGCCCGAGCGGCTTTCGGGCCGTCGGGCATCGACAAGAAGCGTAGATCGGCGAGCCTTGCCTAAAGCACAACCCGCCGGTCGAAATTACTTGGCTTCCTGCGCCTTGTTGGCCTCGTCGTAGGCCTTCTTCAGAGCCGGATCGGAAATCTCGACACCGGCGTCCTTCTTGGCAGCAGTAAGAAGCTCAACGTATTTGTCGCGCATGACAAGCTGACGAACCTGCGGCTCGACCTGCTCCAGCGCCGGCGGGGCCTGCGGACGCTTGTCCTCGACCAGGATGACATGGAAGCCGAATTGCGTCTTCACCGGCGTCTTGGTGTAGGCGCCCTTATCGAGCGTGAACACGACGGCGTCGAATTCAGGAACCATGCGGCCCTTGGTGAAGTAGCCGAGGTCACCGCCGTCATCCTTGTTCGGATCGGAGGACTTGGCCTTGGCCAGCTCGACGAAGCTCTTGCCGGCGTCGAGTTCCTTGATGATTTCCTTGGCCTCTTCCTCGGTCTTGACGAGGATATGACGTGCCTTGATTTCTTCCTGCACCGGAACCGCGGCGATTTCCTTGTCGTAGCGTGCCTTCACCTCTTCCTTGGTGATCGCGTCGACGACGTGCTTCTTGAAGAAGGCGTTGTGCAGTTCGCGCTCGGTCAGGTAGGCCAGACGCTGCTTGAAGGCCGCGTCGTCCTGAAGGCCTTCCTTCTCGGCCGTCTTCGACAGAAGCTTGACGTCGATGACAGCCGAAAGTGCTGCGGCGCGCTTCTGCTCTTCCGGCATCTGCTGCAGCTGCGGGTCGAGACCACCAAGGGCGAGGTTGAGCTCGGACTGGCGCACTTCTTCGCCACCGACCGTGGCGATGACAGGGTCCGCATCTTCGGCGCGCGCGACACCATGAACGGCGATCGCCGCAACCAGGGCCGCAGCGGCCAGGGTCTTAAACTTCGACATGCTCGTAACCTTTCACCTTTGGCCGTCAACGCGATTGCATTGGGCTCGTAGCGGCTGAACACCACCAGAATGTGGCGGTTCTGTAGCCGTCCAGCCACGCAAGTGCGTTGACATAATTCGACCCCCCTCTTATCTGTCACGCAACCTCGCGTCCAGAACAGTTTCCGGGCGTTTCACGGCATTGCGCGGTTTTGACGGTGCGGCCAGTGGAACCCAAGGCAACAAAAAAGAAAGGACCATTCATATGGTCAGTCTCGGCGGCCTAGCCCGCAAGTTGTTTGGCTCCTCCAACGAACGCCGTGTGCGTGGCTACAAGGCCAGAGTGGATGCCATCAACGCTCTTGAAGCCGATATGAAGGCTTTGTCGGATGAGGCACTCGCCGCCAAGACCGTGGAGTTCCGCCAAGAGTTCGCAGACGGCAAAACGCTCGACGATCTGCTGGTACCGGCTTTTGCCGTTGCCCGCGAGGCGGCCCGCCGCGTCCTCGGCCTGCGCCCCTTCGATGTGCAGCTGGTCGGCGGCATGATCCTGCATGAGCGCGCCATTGCCGAAATGAAGACCGGCGAAGGCAAGACACTCGTCGCGACCCTGCCCGTCTATCTCAACGCGCTTGCCAGCAAGGGCGTGCACGTTGTCACCGTCAACGACTACCTGGCCCAGCGCGACGCCGCCACCATGGGCCGCGTCTACAGCTTCCTCGGCCTGTCGACCGGCGTGATCGTCCACGGCCTCACCGACGACCAGCGCCACGCGGCCTACGCCTGCGACATCACCTACGCAACCAATAACGAGCTCGGCTTCGACTATCTGCGCGACAACATGAAGTATGAGCGCGCGCAGATGGTCCAGCGCGGCCACTTCTTCGCCATCGTCGACGAAGTGGACTCGATTCTCGTCGACGAAGCGCGCACGCCGCTGATCATTTCCGGCCCGCTCGACGACCGCTCCGATCTCTACAACACGATCAACGAGTTCATTCCGATGCTCTCGCCGGAAGACTACGAGATCGACGAGAAGCAGCGCTCAGCCAACTTCTCCGAAGAAGGCACCGAGAAGCTTGAAAACCTCTTGAAGCAGGCCGGCCTGCTCAAGGGTGAATCGCTCTACGACATCGAAAACGTTGCGATCGTCCACCACGTCAACAACGCGCTCAAGGCCCACAAGCTGTTCCAGCGCGACAAGGACTACATCGTACGCAACGACGAGATCGTCATCATCGACGAGTTCACCGGCCGCATGATGCCGGGCCGCCGCTATTCCGAAGGCCAGCACCAGGCGCTCGAAGCCAAGGAAAAGGTGCAGATCCAGCCCGAGAACCAGACGCTCGCCTCGATCACCTTCCAGAACTATTTCCGCATGTATTCCAAGCTCGGCGGCATGACCGGTACGGCCTCCACCGAAGCAGAAGAATTCGGCAACATCTACGGCCTGGAAGTCATTGAAGTTCCGACCAACCTGCCGATCAAGCGTATCGACGAGGACGACGAAGTCTATCGTACGCAGGGCGAGAAGCTCAAGGCGATCATCGACGAGATCAAGTCGGCGCACGAGCGCGGCCAGCCGATGCTGGTCGGCACCACGTCGATCGAGAAGTCCGAACAGCTTGCCGATCTGCTCAAGAAGTCCGGGTTCGACAACTTCCAGGTGCTGAACGCGCGCTATCACGAGCAGGAAGCCTTCATCGTGGCCCAGGCCGGTGTACCGGGTGCGGTGACGATCGCCACCAACATGGCCGGTCGCGGTACCGACATCCAGCTCGGCGGCAACGTCGACATGCGCATCCAGCAGGAACTCGCAGAGGTCGAGCCCGGCCCCGAGCGCAACGACCGCGAACAGGCGATCCGCGCCGAGGTGCAGCAGCTGAAGGAAAAGGCGCTGGCAGCCGGCGGACTTTATGTTCTCGCCACCGAACGCCACGAAAGCCGCCGTATCGACAATCAGCTGCGCGGCCGTTCCGGCCGTCAGGGCGACCCCGGCCGGTCCAAGTTCTACCTGTCGCTTCAGGACGACCTGATGCGCATCTTCGGCTCCGACCGCATGGACGGCATGCTACAGAAGCTCGGCCTCAAGGAAGGCGAGTCGATCGTCCACCCCTGGATCAACAAGGCGCTCGAGCGTGCGCAGAAGAAGGTCGAAGCCCGCAACTTCGACATCCGCAAAAACCTTCTGAAGTACGACGACGTGCTCAACGACCAGCGCAAGGTGATCTTCGAGCAGCGCATCGAGCTGATGGATGCCGAGAGCGTCACCGAAACCGTCACCGACATGCGCACCGAAGTCATTGAGGACATCGTTTCCAAGCGCATCCCCGAGCGGGCCTATGCCGAGCAGTGGGACGTCGAAGGCCTCAAGGCCGACGCGCAGCAGTACCTCAACCTCGACCTGCCGATCGCCGAATGGGCAGCCGAAGAAGGCATCGACGAGGCGGACATCCTCGAGCGTGTGACGGCGGCCACCGACAAGGCGGTTGCCGACCGTGCCGAGCGTTTCGGTCCCGAGATCATGCAATATGTCGAGCGCTCGGTCATCCTGCAGACACTCGACCACCTCTGGCGCGAACACATCGTCAATCTCGACCATCTGCGTTCGGTCATCGGTTTCCGCGGCTATGCCCAGCGCGACCCGCTGCAGGAATACAAGTCCGAGGCCTTCGAACTGTTCCAGGCCCTGCTCGGCAACCTGCGCCAGGCCGTGACGGCCCAGCTCATGCGCGTCGAATTGGTCCGCGAAGCGGCCGAGGCGCCGCAGCCGGCGCCGCCGCTGATGGAAGGTCACCATATCGACCCTCTGACCGGCGAAGACGATTTCGGTCGCGGCTCCGACTCGCTGCTGGCGGTCGCACCGGCAAACCGCAACCCGGCCGATCCGTCGACCTGGGGCAAGGTCTCGCGCAACGAAGCCTGCCCGTGCGGTTCCGGCAAGAAGTACAAGCATTGCCACGGAATTTACGAAGCCTGATCTGAAGATGCCGCCTCCGGGCGGCATTTTTGTTTGTGGGGCCGCAAAGCGCGCAGACCGCCCTGTCGCCAGGCACAGAGTTGCCCGCTTTGCCGTTCGACCATCGTGCTCACGGCCGGCGATCCAGCAGCATCCGATCGGCCCCTTTCCCTGAGGCAAGGACCCCGACTGAACCGTTTGTTAACGCTGATCTGGCACAACCAAACCCTGTATTGCGTAATCTCAGGGTGTTCTCGTGTTCATGGCGGTATGTCAAACAGCCGGACGAATGCTGCCGTCGGCGCTGCGACACCGCCTGTCTCCGCTCATCGGCGTGCTGGTCGCCGCCCTGACCGAACAGGACCCGAAGAATACGGCGCGACGTATGGCGCTTGTCGCCTTCGTCATCCGCATCCTCAGCGCCGCAATCGCATTCCTCTCCCAGATCATTCTTGCACGCCTGATGGGCGAGTTCGAATACGGCATCTTCGTCTTCGTCTGGGTGTTGGTGATCCTGTTCGGCAACCTGTCCTGCGTCGGCTTCCATTCCGCCGTCATCCGCTTCCTGCCTGAGTATCAGGCAACCTCCGCGCTCGCTGAAATTCGCGGGCTGACGACCACCGCCCGGATCTTTGCGCTGATGTCGGCAAGCACACTGGCCATCGTCGGCTTCCTGGGGTTGTGGCTCTTCGCCGACCGGATCGAGGACTACTATCTCGTTCCGCTCTATCTCGGCCTGTTCACATTGCCGATGATCGCGCTTGGCGATGTGATGGACGGCACCGCCCGCGCCCATGGCTGGCCGCTTTCGGCAATGAGCCCGACATTCATCATTCGCCCGCTGCTTGTGCTCGGTTTCATGGTGCTGGCAACAACGATGGGCGAGCCGCATACGGCGCCGACCGCCATCGCGGCAGCCATGGCCGCCGCCTATGTCACGACCGTCAGCCAATTCCTCGCCCTCACCTGGCGCCTGCGTTCGCGCTATGTCAGCGGCCCGCTTCGCATCGAAATGGGACGATGGCTCAAGGTCGCGGTGCCGATCTTCCTGATCGACGGCTTTGGCTTCCTGCTCACCAATTCCGACGTCGTCATCGTCGGCGTCTATCTCAAGCCCGACGATGTCGCGGTCTATTTCGCCGCCGCCAAGACGATGGCGCTGGTGCACTTCGTCATGTTCGCAGTCAAGGCGGCCGCCGGCCCACGGATTGCAGGCGCCATGGCCGCACGCGACCGCAGGCAATTGGCAGGCATCGCCGTCGAAAGCGCGCGCTGGGCATTCTGGCCGTCGCTCATGGTCGGCGCAGCGGTCCTGCTTGCCGGCCCCTTCCTGCTCTCGCTCTTCGGTCCCGCTTTCCTCGGCGGGCTGCCGCTGATGGCCATCCTCTTTGCCGGCATCATGGCCAAGGCCTTCATCGGACCTGCCGAAATCCTGCTGACGATGGCCGGCCAGCAGATGCTCTGCGTGATCCTTTACGCCGGCGCACTGGTGGCCAACATCACGCTAAACTTGTGCCTCATTCCACTTTTCGGACTAACCGGTGCTGCATTTGCAACCGCCGGTGCTATGTTCGTCGAGGCTATGCTGCTTCATTTCGCCGTAAGGCGCACCTTTGGCTTCGCACTCTTCGCTTTCGCAAGCGGGCGTTCGAGCCATGACAACAACGGGGCGATCCATCCATGATCGGCAATACCAATCTTCCCGCTGACGCAGACGATAGGGCTGCTCGCATTCTTGGCGGGCTGGCACCGATGGGCCACTCCCATCCGCAGGCCGAGCACATGCTCGAGGTCGGGCGCCCCGGACGGCATCTTTCGATCTACCCGGCCAAGGCCGGCTACGAATTGCAGCGTGAGCTCGACTTCCTGTCGAACCGGGCGCTTGAGCCGAACGTGTTCTTCACCGGCCATTTCCTGGCGCCGGCGATGCCCAGGCTCGAGGAACGCGTGATCCGGCTGGCCATCATAAGGGACAATGACGAGCGCCGCAGCCGCATGCGCTTCCTGATGCCGTATTCGATCGAGAAGCCCGGTTTTTCGATTGGCGCCTCGATCATCCGCGCCTGGTCCAATCCCTTCGGTCCGCTTGGCGTGCCGCTGCTCGATGCCGAAGACGCCGCCGAAACCATCGACAACCTGTTCGAGGCCCTGACCAATCCGTCGGCAAGCCTCCCCCCGGTTCTCGTGCTGCCGGATCTACGCCTCAAGGGCAAGTTCGCGCAGCTGGCGCGCGCCGTCGCCATCGGCCGGAACCTGCCGCTGACGGTAACCGACACGTTCAGCCGGCCGATGCTCGAAAGCCTGCTCGACGGTCCGACTTATCTGAAGAAATCGATCAGCCCGGCACATTTCCGCGAATTGCGACGCCAATGGAATCAGCTGGAAAAACGCGGGCAGCTTGCCTATTCGGTCGCGCGCCAGCCGAGCGAGATCCGCATTCGCATGGAGGAGTTCCTTGCGCTGGAAGCGTCCGGCTGGAAGGGTCGCGAGCGGAGCGCCATGGTGCTGGACCGGTTCCGCGCAGCCTTTGCCCGCGAGGCAATCACCAACCTCGCCGAAGCAGACAGCGTCCGCATCCACACGCTCGATCTCGACGGCAAGGCGATCGCCTCGATGGTGGTGTTCCTGATGTCGGGCGAGGCCTATACATGGAAGACGGCCTACGACGAACGTTACGCGAAGTTTTCGCCCGGCAAGCTGCTGCTGGCGGAGCTGACCGAATGGCACCTCGATGACGCCAACATCGCCCGCTCGGATTCCTGCGCCGTTCCCGACCACCCGATCATGAGCCGCTTCTGGCAGGAACGCGAAGAGATGGGAACACTCGTCATCGGCCTGCAGCAGACGCGCGACCGCGACGTCCGCCAGGTCGCTGCCCAGCTGCACCTCTACCGCAACACCCGCAACATGGCGCGGATGCTGCGCGAAAAGATCAAGGCGCTCGCCGGGCGGTGACCTCGTTCAGGCCGAGGGTGAGTGCGGCGGCTCCGCCGCTGCCCGCTCGCGCAGGAACCGGCGAATGACCTTGCCCGATGTCGTCAGCGGCAGGCTGTCTACGAAGGCGATCTCGCGCGGATATTCGTGCATCGACAGCCGCGTCTTCACCCAGTCGCGGACGGACTGGGCCGTCTTTTCGTCGCCAGCCACACCCGGTCTCAGAACGACATAGGCCTTGACGATTTCCGTGCGCAGCGCGTCGGGCTTTCCGACGGCCGCGGCCAGCTGCACATCCGGATGGCCGGCAAGGCAGTCCTCGATCTCTCCAGGACCGATGCGATAGCCCGAAGAGGTGATCACGTCGTCATCGCGCCCGAAGAAGGTGAAATAACCTTCGCCGTCCATCACGCCCTGGTCGCCGGTTGTCATCCAGTCGCCGATGAACTTTGCTTCGGTGGCCTTGTCGTTCTTCCAGTAGCCGAGAAACATCACCGGATCCGGCCGTCGGATCGCCACCTGGCCGACGGCTCCCGCCGGCAACTCCCGGCCGTCGGCATCGATGATCGCCACGCGATGCCCCGGCGCCGCCTTGCCCATCGAGCCAGGCTTTACCACACCGAGATCAGCGGCGGACGAAATGACGATGTTGCACTCCGTCTGGCCATAGAACTCGCTGACATCGAGGCCGAGCGCGGCCCTGGCCCATTCGAAGGTTTCGCGCCCGAGCGCCTCGCCGGCCGAGCCGATGGTTCTGAGGTTGAGACGATATCGCTCGCGTGGCATTTCGATCGCCTTCATCAGCCGCAGCGCCGTCGGCGGAATGAAGGCGTTGCGGACATCCATCTCTTCCAGAATGCGAAAGGCGGTGTCCGGATCGAACTTCTGCGCCGGTGACGAGACGACGGGGACGCCGAGCAGCAGCGAAGGCAAGAGCGCGTTCAGCAATCCGCCCGCCCAGGCCCAGTCCGCAGGCGTCCACATCCGATCACCCGGTTGCGGCAGGAAATGATGGTGAAACTGAAACCCCGGCAGATGGCCGAGCAGTACCCGGTGGCCATGCAGCGCGCCCTTGGGCGGCCCTGTCGTCCCTGAGGTGTAGATCATCAATGCCGCATCGTCGGGCGTGGTATCGGCGGCAACAAAACCATCGGCATCGCCTGAGGCAAGGTCGGTGAAGTCGAGCGTGCCGGGAACGCGTTCGGCGCCGGCCAGCACGACCAGCCGTAGATCCGGCAGCCGGTCACGGATGGCCGCGACCCGCTCATGACCGAAAGCATTGGTGACGATTGCCGCAGCACCTGCGTCCAGCAGGCGGTACTCCAACGCCTCTACTCCAAACAGCAGGGCCAGCGGCAGGGCGATCGCGCCGAGCTTGTAGATGGCGGCGTGCGCGATGGCAGCCTCGAACCCTTGTGGCAGCAATATCGCCACCCGGTCCCCCGGCCTGATCCCCTGGCGTTCAAGCCCGCGCGCGAAGGCCGAGGATTGCTGGGAGAAGGCGCCGTAAGTCAGCGTTCGATGGCCGCCATCCGGGTTGAAATGCTGAAGGCAGATGCGCTCCGGCTCTTTTGCCGCCCAGGCATCGCTCACCGCAACGCCGATGTTGAACTTCTCGGGGATCTGCCACTGGAAAGCGCCGTAGAGTTCGTCGTAATTCTCGATTGTCGGTAACATGGCCCCGCCGCAACAGACTTCTGCTGCACTGCACCTAACATCTTCGCCCGCCTCTGTTCAATGACCCGGCATGACGAGGGCGACCTCACTGTCTATGTCAGCGCCACGATTGCAGGCCCGAGGATGGTCAGCAGGATGTTGCCGATGGCGCCCCTGTTGCAGTGGCTCGCATCAAGCGGGCAGTAGACAGATTCGCCACTCACGGACGTCAAAGATGGGATGCGGGATCGACCGGTGCGGGAAAAACTGAGTGATGGTGCCCCATGCCGGGGTCGAACCAGCACTCCTTTCGGAACTCGATTTTGAGTCGAGCGCGTCTACCAATTCCGCCAATGGGGCTCAGGGATATAAGATATCAGCGGCTGGGATTTACACGAAGGTTTTTGCCGTGGTCAACCATCAATTTCAACGAAAGCACGTCGCCCAAAAGTGTGCACCGGTTTTGCGACTACGGCATGCACAAAAGCAGGAACGCAAACGTGCGGCAAGCGATCCCAAGAGATCGCGACACGGCTTGGCGGAGCGACAATCACGAAAGCGTGCAAACATGACGCAGAGGACGCGATTTACAGCACGCGCCGTCGCACCTAAGAAGGCCTTATTCAGTTGCAATGCAGCATATGCCGGATACTGATCCGTTATGCTTTCCAGCATGAGGTACGCATGATCGACGCTTCCACCGCTACCCGCCACCACCTGTTCATCGCCGTTCTCCTGACGCTCGGCATGGCGACGACCGTCGGCGGTGCGCTCGGTTTCGAGCATATCGGCGGATATATCCCCTGTGCGCTCTGCCTGCTGCAGCGCGATCCCTACTACTACGGCATTCCGCTCGGCATTCTGGCTGTTATCACCAGCGCCTTGAAGCTGCCGACCTGGACGACGCGCACCCTGCTTCTGGCGATCGGCATCCTGATGCTCGTCGGCGCCGGCATGGGCGTCTATCACTCGGGCGCCGAATGGGGCTTCTGGGAAGGTCCGTCGACCTGCGCCACGACAGCGCAGGGCGTATCGTCCAATGTCGGCGATCTCCTGGGCGACCTCGATTCCAAGCACGGCCCGTCCTGCACCGAGGCGGCGCTTCGGGTGCTCGGCTTGTCCTTTGCCGGTTGGAACGTGATTGCCAGCCTGATCTTTGCAGCGATCGCCTTGCGCGGCGCCGCAAAGGCCTGATCTGCGAGGCCGGAACGGCCGACCCAAAAGTAACGCCGCATGATGAAGGATCACGCGGCGTGCTCCATGCCCCAGCTCAGGGCCGGACTTCGTCCAGAAAGCAATGGTCCAAATGCCTCAGGGCTGCAGTTCGACATCCCAGTAGAGATAGTCCATCCAGCTTTCATGCAGGTGGTTCGGCGGGAAAAGCCGGCCATTGTTGTGCAGGTCCTGCACCGTTGGCTGGTAGGGCCTCTGGTGCGGGAACATGCCGGCCTGCTTCGGCAGCTTGCTGCCCTTGCGCAAATTGCAGGGCGAGCAGGCCGCAACGACGTTTTCCCAGGTCGTCTGGCCACCATGGGCGCGGGGCACCACGTGGTCGAAGGTCAGGTCGTCGGGCGTGCCGCAATACTGGCATTCGAACTTGTCGCGCAGGAAGACGTTGAACCGGGTGAACGCCGGATGACGCGACGGCTGCACGTAGCTCTTGAGGCAAACCACGCTCGGCAACCGCATCGAGAAGCTGGGCGAGGAGACCGAATGCTCGTATTCCGCAAGGATAATCACACGGTCAAGGAAGACGGCCTTGATCGCGTCCTGCCAGGACCAGAGCGACAAGGGGTAATAACTCAGCGGCCGATAGTCAGCGTTCAAGACGAGCGCTGGTAAGGCCTGCGGTGAGACTGCAATCGTCAAGCGTATTCTCCTGATCGATTCGGCATCTGCACCTTCTATATTAGGCCCGTTGCAACAGGATTGTGAAGCCGGAAAGAAAAAAGCGAACAACGGATTCGCTTTTTCCTTCAAGGTGTCACAGGAACAGCATCCCGCCGCATTTCTTGGGCGTAATAGGCCCAGAACAGACGTGCCGCGACGCTGCGCCAAGGCGCCCAGGACGCGGCCAGCGAATCAATCTCGCGGGCGGTCGGGCGCAGTTCGAGACCGAGCCCGTGGCCGATCGCGTTCTGAAGCGCGACATCGCCGGATGGAAAGACATCCGGATGCCCGGCACAAAACAAGAGATAGACCTCCGCCGTCCAGCGGCCGACGCCCTTGATGGTCGTCAGCTCGCGGATCGCCTCCGGGGCTTCGACATTGCAGATCGCGTCGAGGTCGATTTCGCCGGCAACGACCACCTGCGCAACCCGCCTCAGCGCATCGGCCTTGGCGCGGGAAAGCCCGATCGCCCGGCAATCCTCGTCGCTGAGCGTCAGGGCGGCAGGTGCGGTAATCTCGCCGAGCGAGGCTTCCATGCGTTTCCAGATCGCCGCAGCGCTTGCCTTCGATACCATCTGCGACACGATGATGCTGGCGATACCACGATAGCCTGGGTCGGTTCGCCTGAGCGGCACCGGCCCGGCCCTGGCCACGACATGTTCGAGACGGGCGTCGAGCATCATCAGGCCGGCAAGCCCCGCCTCGATGTCCTCATGTGTTCGGATGATCCGCATGGCGCCTCCAAAAAGCGGATGATTTTTATACCGCTTCCATGCCAAAGGGAAACGATGGCAGACACGTCATCCACGCAACCCGTTTTCCGTTTCGCACCGAGCCCGAACGGCCTTTTGCATCTGGGCCACGCGCTGTCGGCAATCCTCAACCACGATATGGCAAAAGCGTCGGGCGGACGGTTCCTGTTGCGCATCGAGGATATCGACCGGACGCGCTGCCATCCGCAATTCGAGGCCGCGATCTCTAGCGATCTCGCCTGGCTCGGGCTTGAATGGGAACAGCCGGTGCGCCGGCAATCGGACCACCTCGACCTATATGCGTCCGCACTCCAGCGGCTGAACGACATGGGCCTCGTCTATCCCTCGGTCCTGTCGCGCGGCGAGATCAAGGCGGCGGTTGCCGATGCCGAAGCCCGCGGCAATGCCTGGCCGCGCGATCCGGACGGCGCGCCGCTCTACCCAGAGCGCGAGCGCGATCTGGGGGCCGATGCGCGCAATGCCATCGTTGCCGGCGACAAGCCCCATGCCTGGCGGCTGGACATGAAAAAGGCGGTGCTTGCGGCGGGCGCACCGCCGCTGACCTGGCAGGAAACCGGCAGCGGGCCAGATGGAGAGACGGGCCTCATAACGGCGGATCCGGCGGCCTGGGGCGACATCATCCTGTCGCGCTCCGATGCGCCGTCGAGCTACCATCTGTCTGTTATCGTCGACGATGCACTGCAAGGCATAACGCACGTGGTGCGCGGCCGCGACCTTTATCATGCAACCGCGGTGCACCGCCTGCTGCAGCGGCTGCTGGACCTGCCGGAGCCGGTCTACCACCATCACCGCCTACTGCTCGGCGCCGACGGCCGCAAGCTTTCCAAGAGCAATCGTGACACTGGCATCTCGGCCTTCCGCGAGGCCGGCCGCTCGCCGGCCGACATCCGTGCTTTGGTCCTCTGATGGAATTCAGTCCTCGGTAGTGCGGGGGCTCTGGAAGCTGCGCCGCACCATGCGCTTGACCCGGTATTTGAGGATCGCCGCATTGATCTCTGCGCCGATGATGAAGATCGCCGCGACCATATAGAGGAACACCAGTACGATCATGATCGAAGCGAGACCGGCATAGGTCGAGACATAGGTCGCAAAGGTCGAAAGATAATAGGCGAAGGTGTAGCCGCCGATCGTCCAGCAGAGCAGCGTCAAGAAAATACCGGGCAGCACGTCAATCACTTTGCGGTGACCGTCCGGTAGCCAGAGATGCGACACCAGGAGCCCGCCCGTCACCACGACCAGGGCCAGTGGCAGACTCCAGTTGTCGACGGTTGCCAGCACGCCGTCGAGCCAGGGCAGCCATTCGCCGGCATAACGAAGCGCCAGCGGCACGGCGACGAGCAGGATGCTCAGCGCCGCCAGGATCAGCACCCCGGCAATCACAAACCCGAGGCTGGCAAGGCGCGTCACATACCAGTAGCGGCTTTCCGTCACCCGGTAGGCGCGGTTGAGCGAGACCCGCAAGGCCTCGACCCCATTCGAGGCGAAATAGGCGGCCGCGAGCACCGAAACGGTCAACAGGCCGCCACGCGGAATGGTCAACACCTGGACGATCTCGTTGGCGATCGGGGTCGCGATCGATTCCGGCCAGGCGTCGAAAATGAGATGGACCGCAGTCTCGGCAAACTGATCGGCACCAAGGAAGCTGCCGAGCGCCGTGCCGAAAATCAGGAAGGGGAAGACAGCAAGCAGGGACGAAAGCGCCACATGGCTCGCCATGGCCCAGCCGTCGTCCAGACTGAAGTGCCATAGCGCATCGAACACGACTTTCCAGGTGATGCGAATAAACGCTGGCATTTCCACTCCGGCCCAGTGGCGCCGCGGTCGCGTGCCTTCGCATGCGGATCCTGCGGCGCCGTTCCATGGCATTGACGCTCGTCCGACCGCGACAGCGTACACGGGTTTCGGCTCGCGCAATTCAATTGTATCCCGCCGATGAATATGGGAAACGGGGGCAGGATTGCTACAGGAATCGACAGGATGTCCGATCGTCCCACAATCATTGTCACCGGTTGTTCATCCGGGATCGGCGCCCATTGCGCCCACGCGCTGCATGCGGACGGCTGGCGGGTGTTTGCGACCGTGCGCCGTGACGAAGATCGAGGCGCCCTTGAAAGCCAAGGCATCGAGACCTTCCTGATGGACTATACCAAGCCGGAAACGATCGCCGCCCTGGTCGAAGCGGTGATGGCGCGCTCGGGCGGGCGCATCGATGCGCTGTTCAACAACGGCGCCTACGGCCAAGCCGGCGCGGTCGAGGACCTGCCGACCGAGGCGCTCCGGCTGCAGCTCGAAACCAATGTCATCGGCTGGCACGACCTGACGCGCCGGGTGATCCCCGCCATGCGGGCGCGCGGAAGCGGCCGCATCGTGCAATGCTCCTCCATCCTCGGCATTGTGCCCTACCGCTGGCGCGGCGCCTATAACGCATCGAAGTTTGCGATCGAGGCGCTGTCGCTGACCCTGAGAATGGAACTCGCCGGAAGTGGCATCAAGGTCAGCCTGATCGAGCCGGGGCCGATCGCCTCGAAATTCACCGCCAATGCCGTGACCTATATCGAGCGCTTCATCGACCTGAAGAATTCGGTCCACCGCGCCGAGTACGAGCGGCAGATGCGTCGCCTGAAAGGCGAGAGCAAACCGGTCGCGGGCAAGCTTGGACCGGATGCCGTATATGCAGTCCTAAAGCACGCGCTGGCGGCAAAGAGACCGAAACCGCACTATATTGTAACAAGGCCCGCCAAGCAGGGCGCGTTCCTGAAGAAGCTCCTGCCGGCAGCATTGTTTTACCGCATTATCGGCCGACTCGGCTGAGTGAAAACGCAAGGGAGCATTCGATGTCCAGTTTCGTCACCGGCCTGACCCTGTTCGTCATGGGGCTGGTCGTCATCGTTCTGATCCGCGGCCTCTTGAACATGATGAGGGGTGGCAGCAGCAGCAAATCCAACAAGCTGATGCAGGCCCGTGTACTGCTGCAGGCAGTCGCGATCGTATTGATCATGCTGACGCTATGGATCACCGGCGGCGGCCGCCCCGCCTAAGGAACGTGACGACACCATGGTCAAGCTCAACAAGATCTACACCCGGACGGGCGACAACGGCACCACCGGGCTCGTCTCCGGTCCGCGCCGCCTGAAGAGCGATCTCAGGGTCGATGCCTATGGCGCAGTCGACGAGACCAACGCCTTTGTCGGGCTTGCCCGGCAACACACCGCCGATGTCGCCGATCTCGATGCCACCTTGATGCGGATCCAGAACGATCTCTTCGATCTCGGCGCCGATCTCGCGACACCCGACACCGGCGAGAAGCCGGAATACGAGCCGCTTCGCATCGTCGCAAGCCAAGTCACCTGGCTCGAAACCGAAATCGATCGGCTGAACGCCGATCTCGAACCCCTGCGCTCCTTCGTTCTGCCGGCCGGCAGCGCCGCATCGGCCGCACTGCATGTGGCGCGAACCGTCGCCCGGCGTGCCGAACGGCAGATGGTGGCACTTGCCCAGCTCGAAGCCGAAATCGTCAGCCGCGAGGCGATCGCATATATCAACCGGCTGTCGGATTTCCTGTTCGTCGCCGCCCGTTGGACAAACGACAAGGGCCATGCCGACGTCCTTTGGATTCCCGGCAAAAACAGATAACGTTTCCCCACTGCACAATCTCACCCTTAAGTCGGGCTCGATTAAAAGGTGAGACTGTGCAGTAAAACAAAGTGTTACGGCGACCATTGCGCGTCTGGACAGGCGCGGCGCCGTAGAATCACGCTTCGGGAGACCGCATGTTCATACCGCTTCACGATAAGAACACCCTGAAGCACATCAAGGTTCAGTATGTGACGATCAGCCTGATTGTCATCAACATCGTTGTTTGGCTGATAACCGGGCCGATCGCCACGGAAGAGTTCGCCAACGCGACGCTTCTGGGCTTCGGCTATATCCCGGCGCTCATCTTCGATTATGCCCAGCTCGATCCGTCGCTGATCATCGTGCCCGACGGTTTCACCTTCATCACCTATTCCTTCCTGCATGGCGGCTTCATGCATCTGGCGATGAACATGCTGTTTCTCTGGGTGTTCGGCGACAATGTCGAAGATGCGCTCGGGCACTTTCGCTTTCTGCTGTTCTACCTTGCCTGTGCCGCTGCCGGGGCCTTGGCCCATGGCCTGTTCGACCCGGCATCGGAAGCGCCTCTGATCGGCGCATCGGGTGCGATCTCCGGCGTGGTCGCCGCCTATTTCCTGTTGCATCCGAAGGTGCGCGTCTGGGTGCTGGTGTTTTTCCGCATCCCCCTGCCCCTGCCGGCGGCCATTCCGCTCGCCTTCTGGATCGGGCAGCAATTCTTCATGCTGGTGGTCGATCCGGGCAGCGGCGTCTCGTGGAGCGCCCATGTCGGCGGCATCGTTGCCGGGCTTGTCCTCGTGGTCATTTTGCGACGCCGCGGCGTGCCGCTCTTCGACCGGACGATCGTCACGCCGCGCGCCGTCGAGCATAAGGTGGAGTCCGTCGTCGTCACGCCGCAACCCACGCCGGAAACGCGGAAGCCGCCGACACCCTGGGGTCGACCAACCGTTTGAAACCGCCGGCTTGGCATTTCCAGCGCCCCGGTTTCGTCACCATTTCAAAGGCTTGATCGTCGCCGCATGATCGCGAAAGAACCGGCATGCCGCATCTGCGAAGAGGTCTTGTCAGCTCACTTTCTTACGTGTACGTAAACGTTATTCCAATTCTCGGGATTATATCGATTTAGCGTCATGCACAGTGATTGTAATTGGAGAAAAAACGCGTATCGATGTCGCCAACCGACAATCAGGCGGCTCCGTTAAGGCGCATTTTCCTGCGAAAGCTCTTGGAGGGAAGAATCCATGAAAATACTTGTGACGGTYAAGCGGGTGGTTGACTACAACGTCAAGATCCGGGTGAAGGCTGACGGCTCGGGTGTCGAGCTTGCCAACGTGAAGATGTCGATGAACCCGTTCGACGAGGCTGAAGGAAGCCGGCAAGGCCGACGAGGTCGTGGTCGTCTCGGTCGGTCCGGCCAAGGCCGAGGAAACGCTCAGGACGGCGCTCGCCATGGGCGCCGAYCGGGCGATCCTGGTCGAGACCGACGACCAGGTCGAGCCGCTCACTGTTGCCAAGATCGTCAAGGGTGTGGCCGAGGCCGAACAGCCGGGGCTGATCATCGTCGGCAAGCAGGCGATCGATGATGACTCGAACCAGACCGGCCAGATGCTGTCGGCGCTCTTGGGCTGGGCCCAGGGCACCTTTGCCTCCAAGGTCGAGATCGGTGACGGCAAGGCACCAGAGGGCAYAGCAAGGGTGACGCGCGAGGTCGACGGCGGCCTGCAGACGATYGACATCAAGCTGCCGGCGGTGGTGACCACCGACCTGCGCCTGAACGAGCCGCGTTATGCCTCGCTTCCCAACATCATGAAGGCGAAGAARAAGCCGCTCRACAAAAAGACCCCTGCCGACTTCGGCGTCGACACCACGGCGCGGCTGAAGGTGCTGAAGACCGAGGAGCCGGAAGGCCGCAAGGCCGGCATCAAGGTCAAGTCGGTGGCCGAGCTRGTCGAGAAGCTCAAGACCGAAGCCGGCGTACTCTGAGCACTGGAAAGGGAGAACAAAACCATGGCTATTCTGCTTCTGGCTGATCACGACGGCAGCCACCTTTCCGCCCAGACCGAAAAGGCGCTGACGGCGGCCGCCAAAATCGGCGGAGACGTGCATGTGCTGGTGGCCGGTGCCGGYGCCAAGGCGGCWGCCGACCAGGCCGCCAAGCTTTCCGGCGTTGCCAAGGTGCTGGTGGCCGAGGATGCAAGCCTTGCCAACAATCTGGCCGAACCCTTGGCGGCGCTGATCGTTTCGCTGTCGGGCAATTACGACACCATCCTTGCTGCTGCTNGACCGAAGTAGCAGCAGGCTGCTGCTACTTCGGTCGGCAAGAACGTCCTGCCGCGGGTTGCAGCGCTTCTCGATGTCGCCCAGGTTTCGGAAATCACCGAGGTGGTTTCCGCCGATACCTTCAAGCGTCCGATCTATGCCGGCAACGCCATCCAGACGGTGCAGACGACCGAGGCCAAGAAGGTCATCACCGTGCGCACCGCGTCCTTTTCCCCGGCCTCCCAAGGCCCGCTTGCTGCCGTCGAGGAACTCTCGACGGCAGCTCTTTTGAACAACCTGTCGAGCTTCGTTGCCGACGCGCTGTCGTCGTCGGATCGTCCGGAGCTGACCTCGGCCAAGATCATCATCTCGGGCGGCCGTGCACTCGGCTCGTCNCGTCGGATCGTCCGGAGCTGACCTCGGCCAAGATCATCATCTCGGGCGGCCGTGCACTCGGCTCGTCGGAAAAATTCAAGGAAGTGATCCTGCCGGTTACCGACAAGCTCGGCGCAGCCGTCGGTGCATCGCGTGCGGCAGTCGACGCCGGATATGCCCCGAACGACTGGCAGGTCGGCCAGACCGGCAAGGTGGTTGCCCCCGATCTCTACATTGCCTGCGGCATCTCCGGTGCGATCCAGCATCTGGCCGGCATGAAGGACTCGAAGGTGATCGTCGCCATCAACAAGGACGAGGAGGCACCGATCTTCCAGGTTGCCGACTACGGCCTCGTCGCCGACCTGTTCGAAGCCCTGCCGGAGCTGACAAAAGCGGTTTGAAGCTCTTATCCATTTCCAAACGAGGTTCGCGTTGACCCCGTGTTGGAGCGCAAGTTTCGATACTGATGCGCCAGGTTCAAGGCAGGCCGCGATAAGACGGTCTTTCGATGCCGGATCGAACCGGCGTCGTCCATTCCGACCATTGACCTTCTTCCATCATTTGGTGTCCACCTCTTTTAGGTGGACACCTCATGCCAAAGCTCACTCAATCACAGAAGGTGCGGGGAAATTCGCGCTTACTATCGACAAGCGAAAGAGAGATCATGCTAACCACTGAACGCCTCATCATGCGGCCCTGGCAGGCCAACGATGCGCCAAGTCTTTATCAGCATGCGAGCGACGAGCGCGTCGGCCCCATTGCAGGCTGGCCGGCCCATGCCAGTGTTGCGCACAGTCTCGAAGTTATTCAGACCGTCTTCTCACAAGCCGAGGTGTATGCGGTGGCACTGAAGGAAGACGATATCGCCATAGGCATGGTGGGGCTGCTGATTGGAAAGGACAGTAATTTTGACATAGCCGAAAGTGAGGCTGAAGTTGCCTATTGGATCGGTGTGCCCTTCTGGGGACAAGGCTTCATTCCGGAAGCCGTGAAGGAGCTCATGCGCCATGCCTTTGAAGACTTGAACATCGACGCGTTGTGGTGTGGATACTCTGCCGAAAATGAAAAATCATTCAAGGCGCAGGCCAAGTGCGGCTTCAAACATCAATACACGGACGACAAAAAGTTCAACCAGCTCATGAACGACTACCGGACCGAGCATATCAGCCGTATCCGTAAGGACGAATGGTTGTTGTTGGATAAATGATCCTACTAGCCTCGGCAAACGGTGGGTTATTGCCACTGCAACGGCACACATCGCAGCGGCGGGAAAGTGAGTTTGAGGGGCGGCTCCGCCGGAGATAGCAAGGCTCCAAGTTGCTAGCACGGACGAAACTGGGCGCCAAACAACCTCAGCGCCCGTCTGCCAAGCTACCCGTCAGCGGATAATCTGACGGTTCTGTCCTGGTTTGGTTTTCGGCGTTTCATTGATACCTGAACGAGCGCAACTCGAGAGAGTTGGCCCTCTACGACCAAAGATGTCTCAACCTTGGATGCTGGCGAATGTCTCGCACCGATCGGAATGTCGTCGCGTCCCACCTGGCTCGATCGGCAAGTTCGACAATCTGGGGCTGGTCGCCGGCGAAGTTAGGTCAACGCGCGCATACTCATCGACACAAGGGCGAAGACTGCGCATTATCTGAGGTGACCCTGGCGGCCACGCCTGCCTAATGATCACTCCTATTCTGAGGGGTAGAAGCAAAAGAGGCCGTCGCCTAGAGATGATCAAGGCCGGCTCTTGCCGCCGTTGTGTAAGTCCTTAAATAACGCCGATCTTTTGCTTGGGTCGTGAACCCATTAAATTCGGCGTTATGCGATCGAGATTGATGGTTAGCGGGCGAACAATTAGCTTATATGTTCCAAGTGGATAAGCGGATAAGGCCTGCCTTGCCCGTCGAGTGGCGAACGGCCTGTACGCCTGAACCCCATTTTTTCATAGAAGCAAATTGCTTGACCGTTCTGTTCATTGACGTCAGTCGTCATTTTTGGATGAAGCGCAAGGCCGTGACGCACGAGCGCAGCGCCAATACCAGTTCCGCGACAAGCTGGATCGACGAACAGTGCCTCCATGTGTCCGTTGTCAATGAGCATGAAGGCGAGCGGGTAATCATTAGCATCCACGGCAAGCCAGAGCGGTGCTTGGGGCAGAAAGTCGCACACCATCTCGTCGATGGCATGGCGATCCTGCGACGACAGAAAGTCATGCGTCGCATCAACTGCGCCCCGCCAAATTTCGACTGCTCGCTCACCATCGCTGGGGCGGGAAGATCTAATTGTAATCATTATCGTCTCATCTTTAATTTCAATTAAGTTAAGCGAGGCGCGTCCTATTTGGTTTCCATCAAGATGGCAAGTCGGCCTTTGTCGGAAGGGACTTACCCAACCGCCCAGGATTCTGATTCAGGCTGCGTATGAGCCGATATGATCTGACCGACGTCGAATGGCGCGTAATCGAGCCTTTGGCTGCCCAAAAAACCACGATGCATGCCGCGTGTTGATGATCGCCGCGTGCTGAACGGCATCTTCCGGGCGCCGATCTCTGGCGCTCCATTTCAGTACAGCACTATGAACGAAGCACAGCACATGCTCCGTCCCGTCATGGCGCAGATAGTTTTGGCAGTAGCGGCTAAGCACGACGCCATCGGGCAGGCCGGCGGGTCGGATTTTGCGCCCATCGCACCGAGCCGTAGGTGGCGACATTGCTGGCCTTTCGCGCCCGAATGATCGACATCATGATGGCGACGACGATAGCGAGGAAGCCGCCGGAGCCGGCGGTGATGCCGCCCTCGGTGAAGATCGCGGGCGCGTAGGCGTCGAAGACGAACCACCACCAGAAGAAGGCCGGAGGACCGTAGCCTCGCCAGCTTTCGAACCACGGATTGCGGAGTTGCGCCTGAAAACCGAGCCGCCATGCGGTCCACTACATCGCCGTGTCAGAGGCGGCAGATCGGAGCAAGAAGCGCTTGGCGCGGCTCCTAGCTAGCTAAACTGAGCTCGGGAGCCGTGCCAGGTGCTGCCGTTCTCTAACCGGCAAAACGCTCCCGATAGGCCTGAGGGCTAGTGCCGAAATGGCGCAAGAAAGCTCTTCTCATGGTTTCCTGCGATCCGAAACCACAACGCGTGGAGACGCGCGCAACCGACAGACCCTCATCCAGCAATCGCCGGGCGGCTTCGAGCCGGATGTCTTCAACCGCACGTGCTGGCGTCCGCCCTGTAACCTGCCGATAATGCCGTGAGAAACTGCGTGCGCTCATGTTGACCCGCTCGGCAAGAGCCGTGAGCGGCAATGTACCATTCAGGTTTTCCATGATCCAAGCGTGAAGTTGGTCGAAACGTCCGTTGTTTTCCTGGAGGGAAAGGGCAGTGCTGAATTGCGACTGTCCACCCGGCCGCTTCAGAAAAACCACCAACTGCCTTCCAACATCAAGTGCTGCCTTCCGACCTAGGTCAATCTCGATTAGCGCCAAAGCGAGGTCAATTCCCGCAGTTACGCCAGCCGATGTCCACACGTCGCCATCACGGATGAAGATGGGGTCAGGATCGAGGCGCACCAGCGGAAATCGTTTCGTGAATTCAGCGCACCGCTGCCAGTGGGTGACGACACGCCGTCCGTCAAGGACTCCAGCCGTCGCAAGCAAGAATGCACCGCTGCAAACCGAAGCGGTGCGCCGCGCAGCCTTGGAGCGGCCTGTGACCCATTCAACCAGATCCCGGTCTTCGCAAGCCACATTGACACCCCAACCTCCCGCGACGACGAGGGTGTCCAATGGTGCAGTTGGTGACGACAGAGGAGACACCGCTAACGGGAGGCCCGACGATGTTGTCACCTGAGCGCTCTGCGCGACCACGACAATCTCATAGGGTCTTGCATTGCCAGCGAGCACAGCCAGATCGTTTGCCGTTGCAAAGACCTGCAATGGGCCTGCCACATCGAGGAGCTGGCTGTCTGGGAAGGTCAGAATCTCAATTCGGCGAGGAGTGTTTGGCATGAACCGAGGGATGATTGGCGAATACGCCATGAATTGATCCGCTAGGATTGCCAAAGTCAATCAGGAGTCTTTCATGCCTTTCCATTTCGGAATCCTCGCATTTCCCGATGTTCAGTTACTTGATCTGACGGGACCCTATGAGGTGTTCGCCTCCGCAAATGAAACAGAGGTTCATTTGGTCTGGAAAGATCTACAGCCCGTCCTGGCTTCAACTCGATTACCTTTGACGCCAACCACGACCTTTGCTGACTGCCCGCCACTCGACGTACTCTGCATTCCAGGCGGAAGCGGTATCAATGCGCTGTTGCTCGACAACATGGTGCTTGAGTTTGTTCGGGAGCGGGCGGCACAGGCGCGCTACGTCACGTCCGTCTGCACTGGCGCACTGGTGCTGGGGGCGGCTGGGCTGCTTGAGGGTAAACGCGCCACGACCCACTGGAATGCACTCGATTTCCTTCCTTGCTTGGGCGCCACGCCTGTCGAAGAGCGTGTGGTACGCGATGGCAATCTGATCACAGCGGGCGGCGTTACCTCGGGCATCGATTTCGGATTATCCGTAATTGGTGAGCTCCTGGGGCGTACAGAAGCCGAAATAGTCCAACTCGCACTGGAATATGCTCCCGCACCGCCATTTTCGTCCGGCACTCCGAAGGAAGCATCGCCGAAAGTGCTTGAGCAAACGAGGCAACGTCTTGTCGCACTACGTACGGAGCGCGAGAAAATACTGCATCGATCTTCGCGAGATATTTGAATCGGAATTTATCGGCTGGCTCCGAAAATGCTCGCGTCGCTCAAGGGGTGCACGTAATCAAGCTGATGTCGCCAAAGGATGGGTGGCTCGGCGGGCACTTCCACCGATGCATTCGATTACCGAATTTGATATTGCTTGTACTTTAGATTCAGATCCGTACGTGGCAAGCAATTCGGCTGAAGGAGAACCGGTGAGCGCAAAGAGGCTCCGGCGGGCAAAGGAAGAGACAGTGCAGCAGACCGTTGGCCGTATGACGCGAGAGGCCTGGATCCATGCCGGCATCGATGCGCTGATCGAGGAGGGTATTGCCAGCGTAAAAATCCAGGTCATGGCCAAAAGGCTCGGTGTTTCGCGATCGAGCTTCTACTGGTTCTTCGCCGATCTACAGGCATTGCACGGGGAGTTGCTGGAACACTGGCTGACCAAGAACACCAGTCCAATCATCGAGCGGGCGCTACGCCCGGCGGCGACTGTAACCAAGGCTGTCTGCCATATCTTTGAGTGCTGGGTCGACCCAGCCCTCTTTGATCCACGCCTCGATGCGGCAGTCAGGTCTTGGGGCCAGGTGGAAGCTGTGATTCGCGACGTGGTCGATCAGGCAGATGATCAACGCGTCGATGCGATCACTCGCATGTTTGTGCGCTACTCCTATCCCGAGGAAGAGGCCTTTATCCGGGCACGGGTCCTCTATTTTACTCAAGTCGGCCACTTCACGCTCGGCATACGCGACGATCTCGAAATGCGGTTGCGGTTGGTTCGGCCGTACCTCCTCAGCTTCACGGGCCGTCTTCCAGCCGATGATGAAGTCGAGGCCTTTGCCGCAATGATGCGACGCCGCCAGCCTCCGAATTGAACTTTTTCTAGACGCATCTGTACACACCGTCCTACTGCCTTAGCCCCTGCGTATATTGAAGGTCCCGAAGACGCATGGCCGGGAAATGGTGTCAGAGCCAGAGTATCTAGACATATGTGTCTAGAGTCGCTACTGATACGTCAGTGGATCGCGCACTCGGATCTCTGATGGCCCGGTTCCTCCATCTGTAGGGCATCTCAATGCAGCAGCAGTCAACCTTGTCAGCCGACCGCTCGCGCGCCGCGGGCTCGAACACCGGTGCATCCAGATGACGCGGCGCTATTCCGCTTTCTCGTTGTTCAAGGAGGGCCTCAACGCCCAAAGAGGTTGGCAGAAGGCTTGGCGCTCACCCGAACCCAGGTCGCGCTACGACATCCTGATCATTGGTGGGGGCGGCCAAGGGCTTGCGACCGCCTACTACCTCGCCAAGAACCACAACATCCACAACATTGCGGTCATCGAGAAGGGATGGCTTGGCGGCGGCAATACCGGGCGCAACACAACGGTCGTGCGGTCGAACTACTTCTTCCCCGAGAGCACTGCGCTCTATGATCTGGCACTCCGTCTCTATGAGACACTGGGGCGCGACCTCAACTACAACATCATGCTCTCCCAGCGTGGGATTATCACCCTGGCGCATAGCGAGGCCGAGATGGAAATGGCCGCGCGCACGGTCAATGCCATGCAAATCAACGCTACAGACGCTGAGCTCTTTAGCGTCGATGACGTCCGTCGGGTGCTGCCGTTACTCAACGCTTCACCGGAGGCGCGCTATCCGGTCTTCGGCGGTGTCTGGCAGGGAAGGGCGGGTACGGCGCGTCACGACGCAGTCGCATGGGGGTATGCGCGCGCTGCCGACCGAATGGGAGTTGATATTATCCAGTCTTGTGAGGTCGAGGAGTTTCTCGTCGAGAGCGGACGATGCCGCGGCGTAACGACGAACCGTGGCGAAGTCCGGGCTGACCGCGTCGGCATGGTCGTGGCCGGCAACTCCTCTCATCTCGCCGCCAAGGCAGGCTTCCGTTTGCCAATCACTTCCTACGCTTTGCAAGCCTGCGTTTCCGAGCCGATCAAGCCGGCGCTCGACACGGTCGTGCTTTCCCCGGCGACAGGCACCTATGCGAGCCAATCGGACAAGGGGGAACTCGTCATCGGTGGCGGCCTTGACCGGGTCCCATCCTATGGCCAGCGCGGCAATCTACCCGTCCTCGAAGAGGTAATCTCAGGCTTGCTCGAAATGTTCCCGAGCTTCCGGCAGCTCCGGTTGATGCGGCAGTGGGCGGGCATCGTCGATGTCACGCCGGACTCGTCGCCGATCCTTGGAGAGAGCCCACTGCCGGGCCTCTTTCTGAATTGCGGTTGGGGAACGGGCGGCTTCAAGGCGATCCCCGCCGGCGGCACTCTGCTTGCCCATCTGCTGGCCACGGGAAAACACCACGACGTCAGCCGACCCTTCGATCTCGACCGTTTTGCGCGCGGGCGCCTGATCGACGAGGCGGCCGGTTCCGGCATCGCGCACTAGGAGGACGAAATGCAGCTTTTCCCATGCCCCTTCTGTGGCCCAAGAAACGAGAACGAATTCCACTTCGGTGGCGATGCCGGCAATCTCCGCCCGGAAGGTTTCCGCGACCTGACTGACGGCCGATGGGCTACCTACCTGTACGAGCGCAACAATCCGCGCGGGGATGCAAACGAAATCTGGATGCACCTGACCTGCGGCGAGGTATTCCGCATGGAGCGCGACACGGTGCACCACGGTGTGGTGCTGACCATTGCGCTGGTGGAAGGGGGCGGCGATGACGGCATGGCGCACTAAATTCGGCGCGGCTATCGACAGGACACGGCCACTGCGCTTCACCTTCGATGGCAGGGCGGTCGAGGGCTATGCGGGGGATACGGTTGCTTCGGCGCTGCTTGCCGGTGGTGTCTCCATTGTTGGCCGCAGCTTCAAGTATCACCGCCCGCGCGGCCTCTGGGGCGCCGGTGTCGAGGAGCCGAACGCGCTCGTTGACGTAGCCGGGGGCATGCCGAACAGCCGGGCGACACAGGTCCTTGCTGAGGACGGAATGGTGGTCCGAAGCGTAAACGCCGAGCCGAGCGCCGAGAAGGACAGCCATGCCTTCCTCGACGCATTTTCGCGCTTCATTCCGGCCGCCTTCTACTACAAGACCTTCATGTTTCCCGATTGGCATCGGTTCGAGCCCCGCATCCGTCAGATGGCGGGTCTCGGCACACTGGATACGAACGCCGAGGGGCCAGGGCTCGCCGAACACATCAACCACCATTGCGACGTGCTGGTGATCGGCGCGGGGCCGTGGGGTCTTGCCGCGGCGCGCACCGCAGTGCGCGCTGGCCGACGCGTCGTGCTCTGCGACGACGGAAGGCAGGCCGGCGGCAGCCTGCTCTTCCGCGGGGGGATTATCGAAGGAAAGCCGGGTGTGGAATGGGTCGCGGATGTCGTTCTGGAGTTGGAACGGGCAGGTGCGCTCGTGCTGACTGGCACGACGGCCTTCGGCATTTACGACCACCGTCTCGTCGGCCTGAACCAACTGTGCATGGACGGTGCACCGGACCGGCTGTTCCGGATCCGCGCGAAATCGATCGTGCTCGCGACCGGCGCCATCGAGCGGCCGCTGCCCTTCGGCAACAACGATTTGCCCGGTATCATGTCCGCGGAAGCAGCGCTCGTTTATCTTCGCCGCTTCGGCGTTGCAGCCGGCCGAAAGGTGGTGATCGCAACGAACAATGGGCTTGCCTATGAGACGGCGGAGGCCCTCTCTGCCGTCGGCGCCGAGGTCACCGTCGTTGACTATCGCATGAACGGCCCGGCTCCCGCGGGGCTGCACGTATTGAAAGGACGCACCGTCATATCCGCGAGCGGCAAGAGGTCCATCAGGGCCGTGCAGCTTTCGGACGGTAGTTCGCTTGAGGCGGATGCGGTGCTCGCCTCCGGCGGCTTCACGCCGACAGTGCATCTCTATTGCCAGGCACAGGGCAAGCTTGACTGGCGTGACGATATTCTCGCTTTTGTGCCCGGGCGTGCGGTCGGCGGTGTGGACGTGATCGGCGCCGCAGCGGGTGCCTTCTCTCTTCCGCCGGAGCTTGCGGGCGATGCCAGTAAGGCATTCGACATCGTTGCTGCCTGGCCAAAACCCGATGCAAAAGAGCGGGTCTGGATCGATCTCCAAAACGATGTCACGGCCAAGGATGTGGAACTGGCCGTGCGAGAGAATTTCGTCTCGGTCGAGCACGTCAAACGCTACACTACGCTCGGCATGGCGACCGACCAGGGCAAAACCTCCAACGTTAATGGCCTAGCGTTGATGGCCGAACTGACCGGTCGGCGCATTCCCGAGGTAGGCACGACCACCTATCGCCCGCCCTTCACGCCTGTGCCACTCGCCTCCTTTGCGGGCGCACGTTCAGGCACACGTATGAACCCGCTGCGCCGACTGCCGCTCGAAAAAGAACATCGACAGGCAGGTGCCGTGTTTCGTGAATATGGCGGCTGGCTCCGCCCGGCCTTCTATGGGGTGGGCTCGGCGGAGGAACGTATCCAAGCGGAAGCTAAGGCCGCACGCATCGGCGTAGCGCTCTTCGACGGTTCGCCCCTGGGTAAGATCGAGGTTCTCGGGCCGGATGCCGCGTCCTTTCTCGATTTTATCTACTACAATACAATGTCGACCCTTAGGTCCGGCCGATGCCGCTACGGCTTCATCCTGACTGAGGCCGGCAATGTCTATGACGACGGTGTGCTCGTGCGGCTGGACGAGAACTGCTTCGTGCTCTCCTGCTCCTCGTCCCATGTCGCCGGAGTGCATACTGTCTTGGAGGAATGGCGACAGGACCGCTTTGACCGCCGGCGGGTGTTCATCCACGATGCAACCGCCGAGATGGCGACGTTGACGATCACCGGTCCCCGTGCACGGGCGCTGCTCGAGGCGATCGTCCTTGACGTCGCGCTCGACGATCTGGCGCTGCCACACATGGCGGTCACATCCGGCGCCTTCGAAGGAGTGCCGGTGCGGATTGCGCGCATCAGCTTCACCGGCGAGCGCTCCTATGAGATTTCCGTGCCAGCCGACCACGCGGGCGGGCTCTGGTCCCGATTGCTACAGGAAGGAGAGGCGTTCGGCGCGACGTTGCTCGGCCTGGAGGCTTTGATGATCCTGCGCGCGGAGAAGGGTTACATCGTCATTGGCAAGGATACGGATGGTACAAGTCGGCCAATGGATTTCGGTCTGACTGCGCCGCTGGAAAAGAAGAAGGTCGAATTTATTGGCCGCCGCTCGCTGGTCACGGAGGATGCTCTGCGCTCGGATCGGCGACAATTCGTCGGGCTTGAGACGGTCGACGGCAAGGGTGCGCTTCCGACTGGTGCACACGGGATCGAGTACCACAAGAACGGCGTGCGTAGTGCAGGCTTTATCACATCAAGTTATTTCAGCCCTGTATTGCAGCGGCCCATCGCGCTCGGACTTATCGAGCGCGGCCTTTCCCGAATGGGAGAGATCATCGAGCTTCAGCACCTCCGGGACCTGCGACGCGCGCGCATTGTCGCCCCCTGCGCATTCGACGCGAACGGAGACCGCCTCCATGCTTGACAATTCGCACAAGTGGAAGCCCGAGCCAGATTGGGGCAGTGCTCACCTCTCCGGTCGGACCATCGAGGTTCGTGCTGTCACCGGCTTGACGCAGCTTCTCGTCAGCGGCGAGATCGATGGCTTTCGCAGTCGCCATGGTCTAGGCAACGATATCGGCGCGTTGGGCCTTGCCACGGGCGAACGCTATGCCGTGCGTGTTGCTCGCGATCGGTTGCTTGCGGTCGGAATTCTCGCGTCCGAGTGTGCCTGTGGTTGGTATGATGACGGCTATTGCGTCACTGCGTTCGGTTCGGCGCAACGTGTCTTCGAGGCTCGGGGTAAAGGTGTGCGGGATCTCCTGGCACGGGCGACGTCGATAGACCTCGACAATCCTGGTCCCTGCGCCACCTTGAAGTTTTGCGACCTCACCTGCAGTGTCTATTTCTACGAGGACACGACGTTGCGCATTCACGTCGATCGAGGACTTGCTGGCTATCTATGGGAATGGCTCGAATGCCAGCCACTCCTTTCCAGAGAACCAGCTTGAGCATGAACATTTCGTGTTGGAGGAGTGCCCTGCGTTGAGGCGGGCAACAAAAGGGAGTTGAGACAATGAGAAGCATTCTGATTATGGGCACGGCCCTCGGCCTGCTCATGGGGACGGCTGCGCGCGCGGATGACGACCTGACCTTTGCAGTGGCCGGCCCCATGACTGGGCCCCTTGCCACGATTGGCGACCAATTCAAGCAGGGCGCTCAGGCGGCCGCCGATGCCTTAAACGCAAAGGGGGGCGTGCTTGGCCGGCAGATCAAACTGCAGTTCGAGGACGACCAATGCGACCCAAAGCAAGCCGTATCGATTGCCAACCGGATCACGGCAAGTGGCATCGGGTTTGTCGATGGTCATGCTTGCTCGGGGTCCAGCATTCCTGCCTCGGCGGTCTATGCAGAAAACGGAACTTTGATGATGAGCCCCGCCTCGTCCAACCCGGTCATGACGGACGACGCAGCGGCCAAGGGTTGGGCCAATATCATGCGTCTCTACACCCGTGACGACGCCCAGGGCGCCTTCATCGGCCCGTGGATCGCGAAGGAGTATGCTGGCAAGAACGTCGCCGTCCTGCATGACAAGACAGCCTATGGTCAGGGCGTTGCCAATGCGGTGCGCGCCACTATGAATGAGAACGGGCTCAAAGATATCCTCTACGAGGGCATCAACGCGGGCGAGAAAGACTACAACGCCCTCGTCACGAAGCTGAAG
The DNA here is from genome assembly GCF_001424825.1 of Ensifer sp. Root31. Taxonomy (NCBI): domain Bacteria; kingdom Pseudomonadati; phylum Pseudomonadota; class Alphaproteobacteria; order Hyphomicrobiales; family Rhizobiaceae; genus Ensifer; species Ensifer sp. Root31. The sequence goes on from NZ_LMCO01000036.1 coordinate 60,110, forward strand.
GAGGCCAAGGCCGATGTAGTCTATTTCGGTGGCTATCATCCGGAAGCTGGGCTCATCCTGCGTCAGGCGGCCGAGCAGAATTACAAGTTTCAACTGATCATGCCGGACTCGATCGCCTCGCCGGAATTCTGGCAAGTCGCGGGCCCGGCAGGTGAGGGCACCCTCTTCGTCTTCCCGTCCGACCCCCAGGCTAAGCCTGAGGCGGAGGAGGCGGTCGCGAAAATCCAGGCGGGTGGCTTCAAGCCTGAAGGATTTACGCTCTTTTCCTATGCCGTCATTCAGGCCTTCGCGCAGGGCATAGAGCGAGCCGGTTCGGACGACCCGACAAAGGTCGCCGAGGTCCTGAAGAACGGCCAGCCGATTGACACTGTGGTCGGATCGGTGGCCTTCGACGAGAAAGGCGATCTGAAGGACGCAAGCTACGACATCAACCGTTGGAGCAACGGCGCCTACGCGCCGATCGCTAAATAAACGCTCATCCTCGCTCGAGAACGGCGACTACTTCGTCGTTCTCGAGCGAACCGGGGTGGACGCGGACCGACATGGGATAATTGCAGTCGGTGCTATCCTGCCGCTGTTTCGACCCAACTCGGGAGCAGGCCATGTAACAGTTCATCGGACTGGACGTGCCGCAGGACATCAGACACGTGTTCGTCATTGGTAGCGATGGCAAGATCGTTTGGCAGTACACCTGTCTGTCGACCCCGGAGAGGATTTCAGGAGAGTACCTCGAATTAGATGCCACATATGTGGCACCCACTGAGTGCCATATCGGCGATATGCGACACACCGCGCAACAGCGCCGGTGAAAAGATGTACAGCGTATTGGAGGCCAATGGGCCATTGCCTTCAAGGAGAAAATTTATGAAACTAAGAGAAGAACATTGGCCGGATGAAGCGACGATCATCACCTTTGAAGAAGGCGATCCTGCTGAAAACCCCTGGGTTAACGGTAGACCGAAGCGCGAAGAAATTGAGGTCGAACGCTATAACCCGATGTGGGTTGAGCAGTACGAAATCCTAGAAGCAGAGATCAAGGCTTTAATCCCCGAGGTCGCGCTCAGCGTCGAGCACGTAGGCTCGACGGCAGTGCCAGGGCTCCCTGCGAAGCCGGTAATCGATATCGATCTCATTGTCCCCGATCCTGAGCGCGAGGACGACTACGTGCCAGTTCTGGAAGCACTCGGATATGAACTGACTGTCAGAGAGCGATCTTGGTATCAGCACCGTATGCTCCGCCATGAAAATCCACGCGTGAATTTGCACGTTTTCGGTCGCGGGTGCGCCGAGCATGTCCGGCATATTCTGTTTCGAGATTGGCTGCGAGAGCATCCAGCCGACAAGCAACGCTACGCAGATGCAAAGATGCTGGCGAAAGATGGAGTGTCAAGCGCACCCGAGTATAACCTGAGGAAGCAGGACGTGGTGCGAGAAATCTATCAAAACATCTTCAATAACAGAGGCTGGCAAAGGGCCATTTAGCGAACTAGCACGCATCGAAAAACCATCATTCGATCTCGTTGAAGCACCTTTGATGCCAGCCTGCCACTTAAGGGGCGTGCGACCAACCTCACGGAGCAAAATTCAGGAGTTGTGCGCGTCGAGGGCGATGATAGGGGCATCATCTCGACCTAATCGGGGCAGGGGCAGCGGAGCGGTTCGCTCGCCCGCTGGCGCCGGGGCAACGATCCAATTGGAAAAGTCATGTTTATGTTCTTCGTTTTCCCGGTTGCACTACTTTTGACGTCGACTGTCTGGATGAGGAGTGCCTGGAACGCGCGTTCAGTGTGTGGTGCATCGTCGGTGGCGGCGACCCTGCTGGCAGCGTTTACACTCTGCTACGTGGTAGCCCTCGCGCAAGTCTCCCTGGACCCCTGGTTTGACGACAACGGCGTTCGCGAGTTCATCGCGTGGCGATACCGGTGGGGATGGGCGGCGATGTTTGCGGGGTGGTACACGATTGTCATCGTTCCGTTGGCTTTCGGGTTTCGCGCACTCGTGCTGCTGGTGAACAATAAGCCCTGAACAGAAGTACTTTCGAGACGATCGTGATCCCGCCCTGGTTGAATTTCTGTCCTCATTCGCTCAGACAATCACTACGAGGTCAGGATCCGCTGCGCGTTAGAAAACTCTGTTATGACGCTGTTTTAGAACATACTGGTACGAGCATGAACAGACGAAAAGCGTTGGCGCTAACAAGCGTCGCATCCCTAGCGATCTTTTCAACGGCGACATCCTATGCGCGAGATTCGAGCTCCTATTATCTTGAGAGCCGCCGCGGCGGCATAACGGTCGGCCACAAAGGCAATTAAGATAAAAGAATTTAAGGTTTCGCTTAGCGGCGGAAGACGTCCTTCGCGGACGATGGTGATGTGAGTTCGTGGCGGCGTTTATACGAATGATCCGTCATCAGGATGCAGCATAGATTGGACCACATCATCTACTGGACCCCATCGTGGGAGGGCCTAGTGCCGATCCCAGAGAGAAGCGCGGGCCGCGAAAAGACGTTGAGCGCTAGACGTGATGGACGCAGACAGGAGACGACTGCTTCTTTGAAGCAGCGCTTTCGGCTGGATAGCGCCACAGAACGAACCCGCTCGCGCGGGAGGGAAGGCGCGGGCCTTGAGACGTGTGCCTCGTTGACGGCATCGGTGAGGCTTTGATCGATCAGAGGTGACGGGCG
>NZ_LMCO01000037.1:0-42885 GCF_001424825.1 Ensifer sp. Root31
TAGCCGATCGGCGAAAATGCCGATCAATAACCAACCGAACCCAAGGAAAAGCCGCCAATCGAAGGCGTTTCGCCCCTTGTGTTCTTTCATTGGAGACCTCAATGCTTGACCTGAAACGGATCGCCCGCAGCACTTTGCTGCCGCTTCTGTTGCTGCCGGCGCCATCCATCGCCGAAGATGGCGGCCCGCACGTTACCAGCTGCGAAGCGATCTTCCATATGGTTGCGGGCTGGCAGAAGCAACCGCCGGAGTGGCCCGATGTCGAGCTGACGGCCGAGGTCGTGTCGTTGGAGGTTCAGGATCCGATCGCCGTCACCACCCTTTGCCCACAAACCAGGACCCGCGTCGTTTGCCTGGAATACAACAACAGCGCCTTGAAGCCGGGAGACCGGGTCGATGTCAGCGGGCTGGTCTCCGGCACTTTCGAAGACGGCGTCGTGCTCGATCCCTGCGGCACCATCAAGGTCGAAGCTGACGAAAAAACCTGACGACAGAAACCCGAGATCAGCGGGCAGCCGTCGCCACACGCACGAGGGTCGCTGCCGCCTTGCCGGCACTCTCCATATAGCTCGCATCCCGGTGCAGGAGCACGACTGCAAAACTGCCGTCGAGCAGCAACAGCATCTGGCGCGCCAGCTCGCCTGCATCATCGATGCCCGCCACGGCAAACATCTGCGTCAGCCAGGCCTCGAACTTCTTCTTGTGGGCGGCACCGATGCGGATGGCGGGATGGCCGGGCATGTTCGCAAGCTCGGCCGACGTGCGCAGGAAGCCGCACCCCTTCCATTTCGAATGCCGCGCTGCCCGGGCGAGATTGACGAAGATCGCCTCGACCTTCGCGGCAAGATAGCCGTCTGCTGCATCGAACCATCTGCGGAAGAGCGCCAGGTTCGGCTGGTCGCGCCCTTCGAGATAGGCGGCGATCAGCTCGTCCTTGCTCCCGAAATGGTAATAGAGCGTGCGTTTCGTCACCCCGGCAGCTTCAGCCACCGCGTCGACGCTGACGGCGCGAATGCCCTCGGCATAGAAGAGTTTCGAGGCGGCATCGATGATGCCTTCCCGGGTGGTGCGCTCTGGTTTTGCCATATCGATGTATACCGACTAGTGAATATACTTTTGATCTTCCCTCACCTAGCCTTCTTTCGTCAATGCCTCGCTCGACGCGAGGAAGGGAGAACACCATGTCCGACACCGTATTGCTGCAGATTTCCGATGGCATCGCGCTTCTGACGCTGAACCGACCGGCCAAGCTCAATGCGCTGAACTACGAACTGATCGATTGGCTTTTGGGTCTGCTCGACATGATCGAGGTGAACGACACCGTCGGCGCGGTGATCATCACCGGTGCTGGCGAACGGGCCTTTTCCGCCGGCGGCGACATTCCCGAGTTTTCCGGGAGCGTTGCCAAGGGGGCGAACACCGCCGTGCGTGATTTCGTCCGCCGCGGCCAGCGCCTGACCGCAAGGCTGGAGGCATTTCCCAAGCCCATCATCGCCGCCGTCAACGGTCTCGCCTATGGCGGCGGCTGCGAAATCACCGAGGCCGTGCATCTTGCCGTTGCCAGCGATCGCGCCCGTTTCGCCAAGCCCGAGATCAGGCTGGGCATGCCGCCGACCTTTGGCGGCACCCAGCGCCTGCCCCGGCTTGCCGGCCGCAAACGCGCGCTGGAACTGCTTTTGACCGGCGACGACTTTTCGGCCGAACACGCGCTCGAACTGGGGCTGGTCAACAGCGTCGTTGCCCACGACGAGCTCATGCCTGCCGCCCGCGCGCTTGCCAGACGCATCCTGCGACATTCACCGCTTGTCGTCCAGACGATCATCACCGCCGTCACCCGCGGCCTCAACATGTCGATATCAGAGGGGCTTCTGGTGGAAAGCGAACAATTTGCCCGCATGGTGCCGACCGCGGACCTCACAGAGGCGTTGGTCGCCTGGAAGGATCGGCACAGAGATATTCAACCAATCGGTTGACAATAACCGCGAGATCGGCGATATTCAACGACATGGTTGAATATATGAACGATCGGCTTGACGCCGTATTCCATGCGCTGTCCGACCCGACGCGGCGGGCGATGCTGCAGGATCTGTCAGCGGGTGAGCGGCTGGTGGGCGAGTTGGCCGCACCCTTCTCGATCTCGCTTGCCGCCGCATCGAAACACATCAAGGTGCTCGAAGGCGCCGGTCTCGTGCGGCGCGAAGTGCGCGGCCGGGCGCATGTCTGCCGGCTCGACGCCGAGCCGATGCATGCCGGCATGGAATGGATGCGCCATTACGAAGCCTTCTGGCGTCAACGCATCGATGTGTTGGAGGCACTGCTTCTGGCCGAGGACGCCGCGAAGGCCGCAGACAGGCAGACCACGACGCCGCAGCAAACGGAGAAGAAGCGATGACACCGCAAGCCGGCATGGACGACGGCGGATATGCCCGGATCGTCGCGCCGGATGCGGCACGCATCGAGCGGTTGTTGCCCGGCCCGATCGAGCGCATCTGGGCCTACCTGACGGAGGAGGACAAGCGCCGCCAGTGGATGGCGTCGGGCACCATAGGTGCTATAGCCGAATCGACGGTCGAACATATCTTCCGCCATGAGGACCTCGGCACGGATTGCGGTGAGCCGCCAACCAAATATGCCGCCCTTGCCGGCGAAAGCCGTATCCATGGCCGCATCATCGCCTGCAAGCCGCCGTACCTGTTGGCCTATACCTGGGGCGAAGGCACGCCGACGCCGTCGCAGGTGCGCTTCGATCTGGAGGCCAAGGGCTCAGAAGTGCTGCTGGTGGTCACCCATTCGCGCATCGCGACACAGGAGATGATGGCAAGCGTGGCTGCCGGCTGGCACACCCATCTCGACATTCTCGCCGATGTGGTTTCCGACCGCACCTCGCATGGCTTCTGGAACAAGCATACTAGGCTCGAACAGGAATATGCGCGGCAGATCGCTGCGCGCTAGTACCCGTTAACACATCATACTTGCTGCACGGTTTTCTCCCTTGGATCGATATCGATCCAGGGGCCCATGCCGCACGCCCATTCACCCCAACAGGATCAAGGGAGGCTACAATGTTGCTTCAGGATAAGAGTGCGATTGTTTATGGCGGCAGCGGCGCCATCGGCGGTGCTGCGGCGCGTGCCTTTGCCCGCGAAGGCGCGAGTGTCTTTCTCGTTGGACGAACGGCCGAAACCCTGGATCGTACGGCCAAGGCAATACGGGCGGCGGGTGGAAAGGCGGAGTTCGACGTCCTCGACGTGATGGATCAAGCCGCCGTCGAGCGGCATGCGCAATCGGTTGTCGACCGAACCGGCAGGATCGACGTGGTCCTGACCGCTGTCGGCTTTGCCCACATTCAGGGCCCGCCGCTTTCTGAGCTGACGCTGGAACAGTTCGAGCACCCGATTGCAGCCTATACCCGCGCCAACTTCATCACCGCCAAGGCGGCAGCAGCGCAGATGGAAAGAAACGGCAGCGGTGTCATCCTGACGCTTTCGACGCCCGGCTCGCGCATGTCCGGCTCGGGTTTCCTCGGCTACGGCACCACCTGCGGCGCCATCGAGACCTTCTCGCGCATTCTCGCCGGCGAACTCGGCAGCCATGGCATCCGCGTCATCTGCCTGCGGCCGGATGCCATTCCCGAGGCACTGCCAGCTTCGCATGCGCGCGCCGTCTTTCAAGGGTTTGCCGACCGGTTCGATACCACTGTGGAGGAGATGCTCGACGGTCGGGCAAAGTCCGGCACATTGCTCGGCCGTTTCCCGAGGCTCGACGAGGTCGCCGACTATGCCGCCTTCGTCGCCTCGGACCGGGCGGGCGCCATGACCGGCGCGATCGCCAACCTCACCTGCGGCTCGCTGGTTGATTGAAATGAACGACCGGCGGACCTTCACAGGGTCGCGTCGGTCGTTCTCTTCAGCTGCGCGCAAAACCCAGAATGAACAGCGCCAGAGCGCCGATCGAGGAAATCGTGCGCACATGGTTCCACCAGACCCAGTCGGTCAGGTAGTGCTGCTGCCAGATTTCGGTGGCAGCCTGCCCAGACGTGGCAGCCGCCAGCGCATCGTTCATCGGCACGTTGAAGATAATGGTGACGATCAGCACGCCGGCGACGTAGGCGATGCCGCCGGCCGCCAGCAGCAGGCTGCCGTTACCGCCCCAGATGAAGGCCGCGACGACCAGCGCGAGCCCCAGAAGCGCCGTGCCCATGAAGGTACTGAGGAACAGCGGATTCTGGATCACCACGTTGATGGCGTTCATCGCCGCGATCCCCTGCTCCGCCGGCAGCCGCGACAAAGCCTGCATGATGCAGACCGAGAAGATGAAGAACAGCCCGGCCATCAGGCCGGAGCCGATTGCGGCGGCAAACGCCAGAGCGGGGATCAGCGGGATCATGCGGCGATACTCCAGACACCAGTTGCAGCGGTCTCCCGGGCATAGTCGGCGAAGTCGCGCGGTTTGCGCCCAAGCACGCGCTCGACATCGGACGTCACTTGCGAATTGCGCCCGTCGAGCACCGACGTGAAGAGATAGCGGATGAGTTCGACATAGTCATCAGGCAATCCGTCGGCCCGCAACTGCACCGTGAAGTCGGCAACCGGCACGGACTGATAGCCGATCCGGCGGTTGGCAGCCGTCGCGATCTCGGCCACGGCCTGGGCAAAGGTCATCAGCCGCGGGCCTGTCAGCTCATAGACCTTGCCGACATGCCCCTCGTCCAGAAGGGCTGCAACTGCCACGTCGGCGATGTCGTCGGTGCTGATGAAGGGTTCGGTGATCTCATCCGGCGGCAGGAACACCGATCCGCTGCGAACGGAATCGGTCAAAAAATCCTCGCTGAAATTCTCGAAGAACCAGCTTGCCCGGATGATCGTCCAGTCGGCGCCGGAGGCCTGCAGTTCGCGCTCGGCCGCTTCCGCCTCGTCCTCGCCGCGCCCCGACAGAAGCACCAGCCGCTTGATGCCCGAGCGAACGGCAAGCCTCGAGAATTTGCGGATGGTTTCGACGGCGCCCGGCACCGCCAGATCCGGCTGGTAGCTGATATAGATGCGCTCGACATTTTCAAGCACGGGCGCCCAGGTCGCCTCATCCGTCCAGTCGAAGGAAGGCGATGCCGAACGGGCGCCGATGCGCACCGCGATACCCCGCTCCTCAAGGCGGGCCGCCACCCGCCGCCCCGTCTTGCCCGTACCGCCCAGAACCAGTGTGAGTTTGTCAGTCATCGCTTCCTCCTGAGGTTGATTGCAAAACATGAGCATCTCTCACATTTGCAAATGTGATAAATCCTCGTATTTTAGGAGTCAAGTCAAAATGTGAGCATTACTCATGATTCCCGATGCAAGCCCTTCCACAATCCCCGCTGACGACGAGCCGGCGCTGCGCCGCACGCCCAGCCAGAAGCGCAGCCGCGAGCGCGTCGAGCACATCCTTTCCTGCGCCACGGCGATCATCCAGGAGAAGGGCAGCGACGCCATGCGCATGAGCGAAGTCGCTGAAAAGGCTGGAATCTCGATCGGCTCCCTCTACCAGTACTTCCCCGACAAGGCGGCGATCGTGCGCACGCTGGCCGAGCGCTACAATGCGGTCTGCAATGAATGCATCGGGGCCGAGCTTGCCAAGGTGACGTCGATCTCGGAACTGCGTGACGCCTTCTCCATGCTGTTCGACATCTATTACGATATGTTCCTGGCCGAGCCTGTGATGCGCGACATCTGGTCAGCGATGCAGGCCGACAAGGCGCTGCGCGAGATCGACCTTTTGCAAAGCCGTGCCGGCGGCCAGCTTCTGGCCGACGTCTGGGCTCGGTTTGCGCCCGACACGCCGCGCGAAACGATCGACAGCGCCGCCTTTTTGATCATGCATCTCGGCGATTGCACGATGCGGCTTGCGGTCTCCGTCACCAGAGCAGAGGGCGACCAGATCGTCGAAGCCTATAAACGCATGATCCTTCGTGATTTTGTCGCGGATGGACCGGGCGGCGGCGCAAGTCTAATTGACATCTCCGGGGTGCGATCCTAATCATCGTGGATCGATTGGTTCCCGCAACGCGAACGCGTTTCGGGAGTAAACGGGAACGTGACGGATGGACCCATGCTGGGCATTCAAATCACGGCCGACCCCGCGACTGTAGAGCGACGTGAATGCGCCGTTCCGGAGCGATCCGGAAGAAGCCACTGGAGACAAGACCGCGAGAGGGCGGCCCTTGCTCTGGGAAGGCGAGGCAAATCCAGGGTGATCTCACCCGACGTCCTGAGCCAGGAAACCTGCCAGTCGATGCGGGCATAGGGCCCAAACCGGGAAAGATCCCGACGCCATCACGGAGGTTGTCATGGCTACATCTACAGTTTCGAGCATTCCGCTCTCCCTCAGCGATCGTCTGACCGCAGGTATCATCGCGCTCCTCATCGGCGGCTTCCTCGTCTTCGGCGCAGGCCTGGCGAACTCGGCCGTGCTGCACGATACCGCGCACGACACCCGCCACTCCTATGGCTTCCCCTGCCACTAAGCGATGTTCCGGGACGCGACTTGCGTTCCGCATCGACATAGCTGCGGACAAAAACGCTTCCGGCAGACAGCCGGACGCGTTTGCTCGCGTCTGATGCAGATTGAAGATCTGCCGGACGGAGCCGTTCGCATATTTGCCAGTGGGACACGGCGCTGCCTGCCAGATGCATGGCGCGCCGATATCGAGGGATATCGAAAATGATTGTCAGAACGCTTCTGGCCGCGATCGTGGCTGGATTGATTGCCGGTGTCTTCATGACCGGCGCCCAGGAACTGCGCGTCGTACCGCTGATCCTGCACGCGGAAGAATTCGAAGGCGAGGCACCGGCCGCCGGCGAACAACCAGCCGTTCAGCCGGGAACGGCCGATCCGGCCGCAGCAAACCACGACCAGCATTCGTCGCTGAAGGCGGTTTCGCCGATTGGCGCTTTGCTTGACGCCCTGTCGCCGATCACGCCTGCCTACGCCCATGAGGGCGAACACGAGGAAGGCGGCATCATGTTCGGCATGAGCCGCTTTTCCGGCACGCTGATCGCCAATCTGGTGACCGGCTCCGGCTTCGCGCTGCTGCTCGCCGGCGTCAGCCTCGTCATCGGCTACCCGATCACGCTCAGGAACGGCGCGCTCTGGGGCGCCTGCGGCTGGCTTGCCGTGCACATGCTGCCGGCAATCGGTCTGCCGCCGGAACTGCCGGGCTTCCCGGCCGCGGAACTCGGCGACCGCCAGGTCTGGTGGGGTGCAACCGTGCTGTTGTCTGCCGCCGGTCTCTATCTGCTGGTCTTGCGGCAAGAGATCGCCGCCAAGATCATCGGCCTCGTGCTGATCGCGGCACCGCATGTCTATGGCGCGCCGCAACCGTCGGACATCTCCAGCAATGTGCCGGCCGTGCTCGGCGCTGAATTCGCCGTGGCAGCCCTTGCCACCACGCTCGCGTTCTGGATTGTTCTCGGCGTCGTGTCGGGCTTCATCAACGATCGTTTCGCCAAGGCGTAACAGACCGGCCAGATTTCGCCATCAACCCGGAGCCCCTGATATCGCCGATATCAGGGGCTTTGTCGTCGAGATGTCTCAGCGCGCCTGCAATGCCAGCAGATGCGCCTGCAACCGCGCGCGGCGGTCGTCCGGCGCCAGCATCACGCAACTGTCGCAGAAGCTGCCACCTTCCGTTCGATAATAGAGACAGCAGCCGCCGCGCAGGCGATAGGTGCGCGACAGCGCATGATTGCCGCCGATCTCGATCACGATGTCCTCGTAACGGAGCTTGTCGGAAAATAGCGACGTACCCGCGCGCTTGACGATCGCCAGCGCCCTCGCCATCGCGGTCTCCTCGTCGCCGAGGACGCGGCCGATCTCCAGGAACCCACCGGCAAGCGAATCCGCCGCAAGCCGCCATTGCGCGCCCGAGGACAGGCCGGTGCGACGCTTCAACATGACGACGATCGGCGCCAGATGCGCAGCGAAGGTTTCGCCGAAGACGTCCGCAGTCGCCGGGGCATGATCCCCGGCTGCGGGCAAGGCAAGGCTGAAATGAAACCGCTTGGCCGCGACAAGCCGTTCGCCATAGGCCCGCGAAAATTCTTCGAAGCGAAGGCCGCGAACGGCTGCCACGATGCCCCCACCGAGATAGAGGCCGCCAAGCGCGAGCGTGAGCTGGTTGCTGTAAAAGGCAATCAGATGGGCGGCGCGGATCTTGTCGTCCATGCCCTCGGCAAAGCGATCCTGATAGGCAAGGCTGTCTTCAAGCCCGACGCCCTCCTCCACCCAGAACCGCGCCTCGGGAAGAAATACGTCGCCGGCGGCCCCGAGCGAAAAGCCCACTTCGGGGAAAGACGACTGCAGGTGCGCGAGAACGCCAAGGGCGCTCTGGCGCAACGCCGCGTCCGCCTCGTCCTCCGCCGGGCGCTCGTCCTGCCGCTCGTGGCCCAAGCTCATGCCGTCTCCCTGGTCTCAAGCCAGCCGCCGCGAAAATCCGCCCGCTGCAATCCGCGCCGTATGGCCGGAATGCTGCGCGTCAGCTCCCAGACGAAACCGTTTCTGGCATTCTCGATCATCATCACGACAAGCCCCTGGTCAAGCCCGACCACGCGGTCGTCGACCCAACCCTCCGGGCCCACACCGGGCAGGCTCGGATTGAACCCGCCGGGAAACCGGCTCTCGCACAGAATGTCCGGGTAACAGTTCTCGAGCTCGGCGAGTGCCGACTGCGACGCATCGGCAGCGAAAGGCAGACAGGCAACCGGTGCCCAAGGTGCCAGCGTGCCATCGTCAGGACCACCGGGCGCGCCGCGCGCCGCATAGCCGAGCATCCGCTGCCAACGCCCATCGACAAGCCGCTGCCGCCCCGCCGGTCCACCGCAGGCGCTGAGGCCCCACATATCCCCGCCGTAACCGGCGAAATCGCCGGGATTGCGCTCGGCATGGGCTCGCTGCAGCGCGATCGCCCGGCAGGTATTGTCGAAATAATCAGTCGCCTCGTCACGCATCGGCGCATCGCCAATGCCGCGAAGGTCCAACCAGGCTTGCGGAAAGAGATGGACGAACAAAGGCGCGGCCTGCAGATGCGGCGCACCGTCGACCGTGGTCCACGCATAGGCGGCCGTGAATTCGCGGTAGTGCTCCGGGCCGATTGCATGGTGCGGCGCGCCGAGCGCGAGCACGTAGAGCAGCAGTGCCTCGCTGTAGCCCTGCCATCGATACTTAAGAAACCGCCCGGGCGGTCGCCAGCCCATCGTCAGTATCTCGCCACGGCCGAGCGCCCAGCGCCAATCCACCCGGGCATAGAGCTTATCCGCAAGCGCGCGGATTTCCCGCTCCCCCGCACTGTCGCCGGAGAAATAGGCGCCTGCGGTCAAAACGCCGGCAATCAGCAGCGCGGTATCGATGGTGGAAAGCTCGCACTGCCACACCCGCTCGCCGGTCTTCATGTGGAGAAAGTGATAGTAGAAGCCGCGATAACCGGTGGCGAGCGCATCGCTCCCCTGCCGGCTTTGCGCCAGAAACCGCAGGGTCATCAGCACCCGGCCGGCCGCTTCGCCGCGCCCGATCCAGCCGCGCTCGACGCCAACAGGGTAGCAGGAAAGCCCGAAACCGGTGGCAGCGATGCTTGAGGGCGCGTCGGGAAGCGACGTATCGGCGACAAGCCCGGTGCCGGCATCGCTATAGCGCAGGAAATAGTCGAAAGCGGCGGACTGCAGCCTATCGACCTGAAAACGCTCCGTATTCCGTGTCTGTTGAAGCATATCCTCAGCTCATGCAGGCCCGTCGGCACGGTATCGATCGGCAGTAAACCCTGTCGATATCACCTTTTATTGAAGGTCAGCCAACCCCAAACAGTCGCGATAAGCCAATCCTGTGCTACATTTCCTGAGATGACGCGGCTCGCAATGACGGGTTGAAGCGATGTTAACCATGCTGGCGTTGATCCTTTCCCTGACTGGTGGCCCGACCCAATCGACCGCCGCGCACACCGACGTCGATGTCGAACTGGTGCTGGCCGTCGACATGTCCGGCTCGATGGATCTGGACGAAGCCCGCGTCCAGCGCGCCGGCTACGTGCAGGCGCTGCGCCATTCCGACTTCCTCAATGCGGTAACGAGCGGTCGCTATGGCCGGATCGCCCTTGGCTATTTCGAATGGGCCGGCACCGTCAACGAATCCTCCGTCGTTGCCTGGCAGGTGATCTCCAACGCCGCCGAAGCGGACGCCTTTGCCGCGCTGATCGAGGCCCGCCCCGTCGGCACCCGCCGCGGCACCTCGATCTCCAACGCGCTCACTTACGGCACAGCGCTGATCGACTCCAACGCCTTTGCCGGCATGCGCCGCATCATCGACGTGTCTGGCGACGGACCCAACAATATCGGCCCACCGGTCATTCCCGCCCGCGACATCGCCATTGCCCGCGGCATCATCATCAATGGCCTGGCGATCCTGATTAGACCGTCCGTCTCGACCGGGCCGCTCGACCAGTATTATGCCGAGTGCGTCGTCGGCGGCCCGGGCTCCTTCGTGCTGCCGGTGCATGAGCCGGAAGATTTCGCCATCGCCATCCGCCAGAAGCTGATCCTGGAGGTCAGCGGCCTGCCGCCACCGCCGCGTGTGCGCCTCGTCGATGCCTTGCCCGCGCCCGACTGCCTGATCGGCGAGAAGCTCCGGCCAGGCTTCATCGACCGCGTCTATCCCGAACTTGACAAGTAGTCGGCCCACATTGGCAACGACGCTTTGCCATGCCAGATTGTCGTTTCCTTACTGCATGTTTCCTTAAATCCTATTCGATTTAAGGATAAAAACAGGCAGCCATTCAAAGTGCTACAGCGACATTTGCGCGTCTAATAAGACGCGCGGCGCTGTAGGGCGCGCGCGTCGATAAGATGCCGCGTTCAATCGTGGATCGATTTCCTTCATGTCCCTGACCACCCATCCTGCGGCGGCCGACGCGTCCACCGACACCAGCACCCGACAGATCCGCGACAAGCTGCGCGATGCGATCGTCGAACGACGGCTTGCGCCCGGAACCAAGCTGTCCGAAAGCGATGTCGGCGATCTGTTCAACGTCAGCCGTACGCTGGTGCGCGCCGCGCTGCAGTCGCTCGCCTATGAGGGGCTGGTCACTGTCGAGAAGAACCGCGGCGCCTTCGTCGCCCATCCCTCGCCGGATGAAGCCCGCCAGATTTTTGCGACCCGCCGACTGATCGAGCCGGGCCTCGTGCGCGCCGCCGCGCCGCGCATTGGCGCGGCTGATATCGATGAGCTGCGCCGCCTGCTTGCCGCCGAACATCAACTGACCGCACAGCGCGGCCGGTCGGCGCGCCGCGCCGAGATCAAGGCCTCGGGTGATTTCCACCTGGCGCTCGCCGATCTCAGCGGCAATGTCATTCTCAGGCGCTTCATGGATGAGCTGGTGGCGCGCTCCTCGCTCGTCATCGCGCTTTATGGACAATCGAGCGTCTCGACCTGTGGCCACGACGAGCATGGCGACATCCTGACTGCGATCGAAACCGGCGACATCGACACCGCCTGTGCGCTGATGATCCGCCATATCGATCACATCGAGGCCGATCTCGACCTCAGGGAGCGCAAGCCGACCGACCTCAGGGCCGCGCTCGATCTCTGATCGCTGACAGCCAAAACGCTTGAACGGTTTCAGGGAGACGGCCTGCACCCGGCCGCAGGCCCCTCGCCGCTCCCCACGCCTCCATCATTCGAAAAAATCTTTCGCAAAAATTGTCACGGCGAAAGCGTGCCGGCTCTCGTCCGAAAGCCTTGTCTTCCAGGGCTTCCGACGGCCCCCCATCTGGCCGAACACATCGGGTCGGCATCGTCATGGTTAAAAAAGTGCAGCCGCGGAGGGAACCATTGGCGCTCCCCGGCGTTGGCCTCGCGCTCAAAAGACTATGAACGAGGAATGCAAGATGAGCGAAAAAACCTTCGCAACGCCGATCCACCTGAAACTGTCGTCCAAGCGGCAGACCGTCGTCAGGACGGTCTGGGAGGCGCTCGAACTGCTGCGGCAATGGCCGGGCAGACGTGGACGGGAATATCGTGCCGCCCTTCAGCGCTGCCTGGATGCGCTTGACGGGCTGACCAGCGTCAACAGGGCAAGCCAATGCTTCACCGCGGCCGCCCGTGAATCGGGCCTTCTGCTTGCCTGAGAAAAACTCCAGTTTTCCGACATTCACGCACCGGCTGAACGGCCGGTGCGTCCACCGCTCTTAAACCGCATGCCGTTTTCGCAAAACCGCTGCACACTTTTGCGCGACATGCATCAGCCGCTATTGCGTCGGCCGGCCGACGATTTCGACCTTGTCGGAAACAAGTGCTGCCAGCGCGGCCTTGTCCAGCCGCCAGTCCGGCGAGCCATAGCCAAGCGGCCACTTGTAAGGCTCCCTGTCGTTGAAGAACACCACGGCCGTCAACAGCGGGAAACGCGCGCGATAAGTCCTGCGATCGAAGATTTCTGCGTACCAGGCGCGCTTGTAATCCGCTGAACCGGCAACCCCAAGCTCGGCAATCATCACAGGCTTTCCAAAGCCTTCGACGCGGCGGTATTTTTCGCCAAGCGTCTCGCCGAAGCTGCGCTCCCGCCCCCAATAGTCCACATCCATCTTCTGCAGACCCCACACGGGAATGCCGATGGCATCGACGACATCGTCGCCGGGATAGTAGCCGGCAAGGTTGCGATGGCCCTTGGGCGACCAGACGAAGCGAGCGTCAGGCGCCAGCTCCCGGCAGCTTCTAACGAAATAGCGAAACGCCTTCTTATAGCCGTCCATGTCGCGCCGCGCCCAGGGATAGCGGCCGTCAGGGTCCTCCATCTCGTGGCCCCAGCGCATGTAGACCGGCGCTGCAACCGCGCCGGCACGCCGGCAGATATCGCCGATCTCGCGGTCGAAACGACCGCGGCCGATATCGGCAAACAGCCGCTCGCCGCCCGCCCGCCAGTTGCTCGCATGGGTATAGGGCTCGACGGAGATCATCAGCGCCCGCCCTTGGCCCTCGGCAATGGCGATCTTGCGCTTCAGCATCGCCTTGTCGAGCGCCTGCCAATAGATGAAGACATGCTCGATCGTGAGCGCAGCGCTGCCCGTGACCGCGTCATGCGGATCGTAGACGCCGATCGCGACCTCGCCGCCGGGCGTGCCGGCAGACCGCGCCGCCGAGCTGATCGAGCCCGTCGTCAGCACGCGATCGACCGTGCCGCCGAGATCGGCAGCCGCAACCCGCGAGGCACCCGCCACCGGCAGAAGCGCCATGAGGCCGGCCAAAAACACCGATCTGAACATCGCAATCGACAAGAGCTGTCTCCGGCAGGAGGACTTTGAGCATTTCCAGGAAAAGCCCGGGAAGGTTCCGCCCGGAGTTGCCTGGAACACAAGGAGCTTGAGTATTTCCGTTCGTGCATCCAACGCGGAAACGGTCTAACGGCACTCGGAATGAAACGGGGTGCTGTGGCGCTCCGCCCTATGGGAATGGCTTTACAGCGAGCTTCTGAGGAAGCAGCGCGACGTATGGCCGAAACCGCTCGGCGAGCAGATATAGGGCGCGCGGCCGAGATAGGCGGAAACGCGCCGTCTTGCCGGCAGCGGCTCGACGATATCGTCCTCTTCCGCAACCTTGATCAGCTTGCCCTGCTTCGCGCCCGCGCTCGGTGCGCTTACGGCTGCCTTGGAGCCGGCAGACGCAAACAGCGGGCTTTCAGCCATACTCGCCGACGAACAGCCGGATGAGACAAGCAGAAGACCGAGAAGCGAGGCAGGTACGAGATACTTGAAACCCGAAACGGTGGTGCGGCGTGCGCCGCCCAAGGCGGTTAGGCTTCGCATAAGCATCCTTTCGAAGAAGCGGCCAGCGCCGCTTGGCAACTTCCCTACAGCGCCGCGCGTCTTGTTAGACGCGCAAAGGTCGCTGCAGCACTTTGAATGGCTGCATGTTTTGATCCTTAAATCGAATAGGATTTAAGGAAACATGCAGTAGCGGGAATCACCCAAGAAGTTCAACCCCCACTTCTTATTATTGACAGCTAAAATTAAGAGTTTCTTTCTTAGCGATGTCTTTTCACACGTACGGACGACCGAAATCGGCGCGGCAGGCACGGGCCTTCGCCTCGCCAGCCGCCGCCCAGCCAAGGCGCGATACGTGGCCGCAACAAAGAAACGCTGTGAGATCATCAGGCCGGGCCGCCAACCCACGCGCACCGATTTCAACCGCACACCGACGTCGACCATGCGCCAGTTGCGCGCCTGTCTTCCTTCCCTTCGCAGCGCCTGCCGCACCAGCCGCCATCGCCGCCATGCGCGCCGATCACCTGTCAAGCCGCAACAGCCGTTCGTCCGCGGGACGCTCGGCGCAAAACCGGGCCCGACCAAAGTCCCCCTCATTTCTGGCTGCCGGCTGTTTACACAGTGTTGACCTCTGTGACGCACCTTGGCTTCCAGGCGCAACATGTTTGAGCGTATGCGCCCACTCCAAAACTGCCCGCTCCGGCGGGCATTTTTTTGACCGCTCGGCGGTTATCTCACAGATGAGAAGTATCTAACCGTAGAGCAGCCAGGAGCGCGGTTCTCCAGCGCGACTGCTGTTGAGCCATTTTTAGGTCGCGGAAAGAACCCTGGTGGGCGCGAGGTCCCGGGCCGGCGCGAGCCTTTCATGAGAGACGTCCTTATCAGGCTCGCTTTGTCGGCCATTGCAATTTTTAGGCGTTTCACGTCTGCCTTGCATATAGCTTCAGCAATCAAGCGCGTGTTGTTAGCATTTTACAGGATTTCCGCTCACATCCTACGCGTTGCACGAGGATAGAGACCTCACGCCCGCTTTACGCTTCATCGAACGCAATGATTTAACAGGCTTGAGACGCAGATCTCGCAAACATTCGCCGGTAGGTTACAATGGTGGGCCCGGAGGCCCTACATATCCGCAATGAAATCAGCTGCTTAGGACAAGTTGAGACAATCGGAAAAGGCAAGGAAACTCAACTAACGCTTTTTCCGAGTGTCTCATCGCCGGAGAGGGATTTAAGGCTCAAACTCGATGTTGTCAAAGAAGCGAAAGCCCTTTTTGGAGGAGCCTTTGCGCAGTCGGTTTGGGTCGAACTTGGCTTGCCTGGTGGGCCGGTGAAAGACAGCGCACCGCCCGATGGAGGGGGAAGCAGTGAAGCTGAGGTAATCAAACGGTTCATCAGGGATAACGTTTTGGAAGACATCGCTAGCAGGGAGAAATCTTCAGCGCTCTACGATGTGTACTGCCGATGGTCGGCCGAGCAGAAATCTCCGATCATGACCCAATGCATGTTTGGGCGGCATCTCGCCCGCTCGGCGGGGTTGCGGCGCGTGAAATGTCAGGTTAACTACTACCTCGGTATTCGGCTGCACTACCTCGGTACGCGGCTGCGCTAAGGCTTGACCGCGTCCACTGCCATCCCTGCTCCCCCGTACCCCCTCAGCAGGGGCGGCAACTATCTGTAGCGCTCGCATCTGCGATAGTTGCGATAGTTTTGCGGTAGTTTTGCGATAGTCACCGGGGGTGAAAGGGGTGTAAAATCAATGACAACGATAGTTTGCGATAGTTTTCTCGTGCATATATATATGAAGAAATATGTTGAGCACTAAATCTCTGAATGCCTATATATAGTAAAAACTATCGCAAACTATCGTTCCTATTGATTTATATAAATAAAACTATCTCAAAAACTACCGCAAAACTATCGCAGACTATCGCAATTCAAAGGTGCTTCCCTTACAGTTTCTGACAGTTTCTGACAGTCATTCCGACAGTTGATAAGGGCAAAAGCTCAATTAAATCAGTACCTTTAGGCAGTTCCCGACAGTTTCCGCGCGCCTACGCATATAAGAAATAACTTCGGCGGCATGGTGTTGAGATATGAATTTGATCTACATGGCACGAGGATAACTGTCAGAAACTGTAAATAGTTACGTATTTCATATACTTAACTATCAGATCGACTGTCTGACTACTGTCAGAAACTGTCGGAAGGTTTGAAGAGCACCTCCCGATAATCACGGGAAAATCCCGTGGTTGGCCGATTAAAGACGCGATATCAATACCTTAACAATCTGCACCTCAACGCGATACCGTTCACCCGAGCATCGGGTCAGGCCAGACCCCGGCCGGGGGGTGGTCCTAGTCTTTCGGCCTATATCGGGGACCGGCGGGGGGAGGTTCGCTCTATAATTTTTCCAATTAGAGATTTTTTTGTGTAAAGACAAAGCCTTAGCAGGATTTTCGTGTCCAGCTTTGTCCAATTCCCAAATCGGCCTCCCCTCTGGCATACAATCGGGATGGCAAAGCGCTCTAAAAAATCCGCCGATCTCGAAACGCGCGACAGTTCGCCCGCATCCCCCGACGACATCATGGTCGCTCTGTGGACAGGGACCTCGCCCAACGCCTTTGCGATATCGGGTGTTGCAGCGCTCAAGGTTCCCGCCGTATCGGCCGCCGTCCGCGTGATTTCCGAAGCTGCCGCGACCCTCGATGTCGGCGTGGTCGAGATCCTCGAAAACGGAACGGAAGAGGCCCGCCCCGATCATCCCGTTTCCCGGTTGCTGCGCGGCGATGCCAACCAGTGGACCTCGGGTTTCGAGTTGATCCGTGACCTGGTCGCCGACGCCCTCGTGCGGAACGAAGGCGGTCTCGCCTGGGTCAATCGCGTTGGCGATGATCTCCGCGAAGTCATCCACTACCAGCGCAGCGCCATCAGCGTCGATTACGATCCGCTGACGCGCCAACCGACTTACCGGCTGAACGGCCAGCGCATCAGCGCCAGCAGCATCGTTCACGTTCGCAGCCCGTTCGATAGTTGCCCGGTCACACTGGCGGCGAAGGCGATCGGCGTGCTGGCGATCATGGAAACGCACGCCGGAAAGCTCTTTGAGAACGGCGCGCGGCCGGCTGGCGTCATCGAGATGCAGAAGGGCCTCGGCGACGAAGGCCTCAAGAAAATGAAGGCGGCCTGGCGGGCTTCGCACGAAGGCGCACAGAACGCCGGCAAGACGGCCATTCTTTGGGATGGCGCGCAGTTCCGCGCAATCACCATGAATTCGACGGACGCGCAGTTCCATGAGTTGCGAACCTTCCAGATCCTCGAAGTTGCCCGCGCCTTCCGGGTGCCGCCGTCGATGCTCTTCGAACTGGAGCGCGCCACCTGGTCGAACTCCGAGCAGATGGGCCGCGAGTTCCTGACCTACACGCTTGAGCCGTGGTTGAGGGCGCTGGAAGGCGCGCTCGGCCGGGCGCTGCTTACCCGCGTTGAACGCAAGCGGTTCCGCATCGTCTTCGATCGCGATGACCTCACGCGGGCCGATCTCGGCGAGCGCGCCACGGCCTATTCCAGCCTGATTACATCGCGCGTCATCAACCCCAATCAGGCGCGGAAGTGGGAAGGCCTGCCGCCCTATGAGGGCGGGAATGAGTACTCAAACCCCAACATCAGCACGGGCAGCAACGACGGCCCGTCGACCGGAGAGGACGAATGAAGGATCTCGACGACATCCTTGCCAACGTCGAGGATCAGGATCGCGGCGCGGAAATGGAGCTTCGCAATCCGGCGACCGGCGAACCGCTCGGTCTGAAGCTGACCCTTGCCGGTCCTGATTCTCTCACACAGCGCCGGTCACGGCTGCAGATGTCCGACGAACTCGCCGAGCTCGCGCGCGCCGACGGCACGGTCTCGGCCGAAGAGCGGGAAAAGGCGTCAATCGCTTCGCTCGCTCGCTGCGTTCTGCGCTGGGAGATCGTCCAGGCGGGCCAGCCGCTTTCCTGCACTCACGGCAATATCGTCCGGTTCCTGTCTGTCGCATGGGTGCGCGAACAGGTTGATGCCTTCGCCGGCAACCGCGCCCACTTCATGGCAGGTGCACGATGAACCACCTCGGCCTCTCCACTCGCTACCAAGCGCCGAGCGATGCCGGCGAGTTTTCCGGCTACGCGGTCATCTGGGGCCAGCGCAACGGCCACAATGAGATCGTCCAGCGCGGCGCGTTTGCCCGGTCGCTTGCGGCTCACCAGCGTGCCGGCACCAAGCCGCTGATGCTCTGGTCGCACGAGCCGTCTGAGATCCTCGGCGTCTGGAACGAGATCCTCGAAGACGATGTCGGGCTTTTTGTGCGCGGAAATCTGATCCTCGACATCGACGAAGGCCGCAAGGCGCATGCCCGCCTAAAGGCAGGCGCGGTCAATGGCCTGTCGATCGGCTTCCGCGTGCCGCCTGGCGGTGAGAAGCGTGGACCTGGGGGCGTGCGCCTCCTGACCGCGATCGACATCGCCGAAATCTCCATCGTCGGCCTGCCAAGCGCCAGCGGCGCGCGGATCACCGACATTCGCAGCACCGGCCGCTCTGTCGAGAGCGCAGCGGCCTTCGTCAAAGCCTGCCGTGAGGCAACGCGCTCTCTACAGCCAAGGAAGTGACAATGAAACAGAATCTCTTGCACCTCGATGCCGCAGCCGTGGGCCTGATGTTCGGCCAGTCGCCGCTCGAAACACGCGCCGAAAACGATGATCCTTTGGTAGCAGCAACCGCTGCGGTCGAGGAGCTGCGTACCGGCTTCACAAGTTTCCAGACCCGCGCCGAAGAACAACTCGGCGGCATTGCCGCAATCACCACCCGCCTCGACGACATCGAAACGCGGATGAACCGCCCGGGCGCCGGTGGCAATGGTGGCGGCGACGGCGATCCCTCGCTTGAGTGCCGCGCATTTTCCAACTTCCTGCGCATGGGCCGCGAGCCGATGGCGGCCGACGAGGTTCGCGCCCTCGTTGTCGGCGACGACACCAAGGGCGGCTATCTGGCTCCGACCGAGTTCGTTGCGGAAGTCGTCAAGGGTCTCGTCGAACTCTCGCCAGTTCGCCAAGCGGCACGCGTCGGCAGCACCTCCGCCGGCGGCGTCATCCTGCCGAAACGCACTGGTCGCCCGACCGCGCACTGGGTAGGCGAGGATGAAGATCGGAAGGAAACCGGCTCGACCTACGGCCAGCTTGAAATCCCGGTCCATGAAATCGCTTGCTATGTCGATGTGAGCCTGCGGCTGCTTGAGGACAGCGCCATCAACGTCGATTCGGAAGTCGCGTCCGATCTGTCCGAAGAGTTCGGCAGGATGGAGGGGCCGGCGTTCATCAGCGGTGACGGCGTGAAAAAGCCGGAAGGCTTCATGTCGGCGGCCGGCATTCCGGAGTTCAAGAACGGCCACGTTTCCGAGATCAAGCCCGATGCGCTGATCAAGATGATGTATTCGCTGCCGGCGGCCTACCGCAACAGCGCCTCCTGGATGATGAACGGCACCACGCTCGGGATCATTCGCACGCTGAAGGATGGGCAGGGTAACTACCTCTGGCAGCCATCCTACCAGGCTGGTCAACCTTCGACCCTGCTGGGCCGTCCCGTCGTCGATGCCGTTGATTTTCCCGATATCGCAGAGAACGGCTTCCCGATCGCCTTCGGCGATTTCAGCCGCGCTTATCGGATCTACGACCGGGTGCAACTCAGCATCCTGCGCGATCCCTACACGCAGGCATCCAAGGGTCTTGTGCGCTTCCATGCCCGCCGTCGCGTCGGTGGCGGAACGGTCCTCGGCGAGGCGCTTCGCAAGCTCAAGATGAGCGCCAACTAACGGGCGATTTCAGGCCGCCGGCCTCGGCGGCTTGATCCCTTTCAACGGAGATCACCAACATGCGGGACATCGTCCACAACATCAAAGTAGTGCAAGCCGCCGCGCCGGCAGCACGTGGGGCCAGCTTCGACGGCGCAGCCATCGACCTGAAAGGGTTTGGCAGCGTTGCTCTTGTCGTCAGCACCGGGGCCGTAACCGGGGCTGGCGACATGACGGCCAAGCTTCAGGAAAGCGATACCACCACGGCCGGCGATTTCACGGACATTGATCCGGACCATCTGCTCGGCAGCCTCCCGGCCAGCCTGGTGGCGAACTCCACCGCCAAGATCGGCTATCGCGGCTTCAAGCGCTACCTTCGGGCGGTGCTCACGCTGAACTCTGGAACGAGCGTCACCGTCGGGGCGAACTTCATCCTCGGCCACGCTGCCGATCGGCCGGTGGCCTGACATGCCGGTTAAGGGTCCTCGCATATGCGGTTGCGGGCGGCTGGTGCCGTCGGGAACCGCTTGCGCATGCGAGACCCGACGCGCTCGCGAGCGGAAGGCGCGCCATGACGCCAGACGCCCTACCGCCCGCGAGCGTGGCTATTCGGCGGAATGGGAGAGGGAAGCAAAGGCCTTCCTCGCTGACCCCGTCAACAAGCGCTGTGCGCGCTGCGGCGAACCTTCCACCGTCGTCATGCACATCAAGAGCATTCGCGCCCGTCCGGATCTTCGAATGGAGCGCTCGAACTGGCGGCCTGGTTGCCAGCGCTGCAACGCCAAAGAGGCCGCTGAAGAGCGGCGCAACAAGTCAAAGGATTACTGACATGCCGATTTTCACAACCGCGAACAGCAAAGTTTTCATCGGCGAGCCGCTTGCCGCCAAGAACGCCGATTTCGTAGTGGCCGATTTCGCCGACATCGACTGGACCGAGATCGGTGGACTGGAAAACATCGGTTCCGTCGGTGACACCAGTGCCGAGGTCACCTTCGATGATATCGGCAAGGGTCGCACGCAGAAGCTCAAGGGCACGCGCAACGCCGGAAACTGCGAGCTTGTGATGGGCATCGACTACGCCGACCCGGGCCAGATTGCGCTGATCGCGGCCGAAAAGACGCCGCACGATTACGCTTTCAAGATCGAGTTCAACGACAAGCCCGCAGCCGGCGCCAGCCCGAAGAACTCGCAGCGCCTGTTCATCGCAAAAGTGATGAGCGCGGCCGAGGCTCTTGAGCAGGCCAACAACGTCATGAAGTTCAACGCAACGCTCGGCGTCAATTCGAACGTCGTTCGCGTCAACGCATCGGCGGCGTGAGGGCACAATGTCGCTTCTGACCACTACCGGCAGCAAACTCTACATCGGCAGCGCACGGCCCGGCTGGCAAGCTGGTCCGGTCGAGGCTGGTGCTTTTGCTGCCGATGTGTGGACGGCCATCAACAACGCCGAAAACCTTGGCCGCGTTGGCGGCGAATGGGGCACCGAGGATGTGACCAAAATGCCCGCTGGCGACCCCGGCGGGCCGGTCTATGAGGCTCATGTGAAGGTGACCCGCAAGGCGACCTCCATGCAGTTGATCCTCGGACTCAATGCCGCCGATCCCGGCCAGATCGCGCTGCAGGCGGCTTTTGACAGCCTCCATCCTTTCGCTTTCCGCATTGACTTCGCCGACGCCCCGGCGCTCGGGCCAGCGCCAACCCCTTCGAAGCGACTGTTCATCGCCCTAGTGACGTCCACGGATGACGTGCTGGACAGCTCCAATCGCGTCGTCGGCACGGCCTGCGTACTGATCCTTCAATCGAGCGTCGTCCGCATAGCGGCGACCACGGGAGCCTGATGCATGATCGTCGAACTCGATCACGTCAAAGAAAACCTCAACATCACCGATGGGGCCGATGATGCGTTGATCACGCGCCTGATCGCGGCGGCCGAAAGCCATGTCAACCGGCTGCTGGGCTTCAAGATGGAGGTGGAGTTTCCGGCCAATACCGTTCCGGAGGATCTCAAACAGGCGATCTCTCACCTGGTCGGGCATTGGTACGAAAACCGCGAAGCGACGATCGTCGGGGTTGGCATCGCCAGTGTCCCCTACAGCGTGCAGGAAATCGTCCGCGAGTATCGGAACTGGAGCTTCTGATGGCGAACGACGGCGGCCTGTCGAGGATCCAGCAGCGCTTGAACGCCATCCCGGCGAAGATCAAGGAAGCCGTTTATCCGGAAGTCCTGAAGGCGGCCGAGGATGTTGCCGACGACATGCGCCATATCGCGCTGCAGTCGAAGGATACCGGCGAGCTCATTGAGAGCATCACCGTCACGCCCGCCGGCCAGACGACGCCGGCCTATTCTCAGCCCGGGGGCGCGACCTTGGTTCCGGAAGGCGCGGCCAAGGTCACCGTCGGCAACAGCGATGTCCGCTATCCGCATCTGGTCGAATACGGAACCACCGAGGTGGACGCGCAGCCATTCTTCTGGCCCGCCGTCCGCCTCAACCGCAAGAAAGTGAGCGGTCGCATCAATCGCGCGATCCGCAATGCCATCCGGCAGAACTGGGGGAAGAAATGAGCGTCGAAACGGCGGTGCAGGTTGGCATCCGTTCGCGCCTGATCGCCACGGCGGGTGTCACCGCGTTGGTTCCTGCCGGTAACATTCTCGACCGAAGCCAGCGGCCTATCATCGATCCCTCTATCATCCTTGGCGAGGGCTTCTCTCTTGAAGGTGGAGATACGATCGCAAGGAACCGTTTCACCGTGGTTTCGACACTTCACCTCTGGAAGAAAGAGCCGTCGCTATCGGGCGTGCGAGCCATCGCCTGGGCCATACGCTCGGCGATCCGGCCGGCACGGCTCGAACTCGGCCCGGACTTCCATTGCGCCGATTGTCGGGTGTCCTCGGTTCGCTATGTGCGCGATCCGGATGGCGAGACCAGCCATGGCATTCTGACCATAGAAACGCTCGCGGAGTTGATCGAATGAGGGCCGGCCGTCTCGACCGAACGATTGTCATCGAGCGATCGACCTACGTGGTCGATCCTGCCGGTACGCCCGACTACACCTGGACAACGGTTGCCACCGTCCGCGCCGAGATCGTGCAGGCCAGCACCGAGGAATTTATCCGGGCATACGGGGCTAGCGATGAAACGCTGGTGATCTTCCGTCTCAGATTCATCGAGGCGATCACGAACGCCGATCGCGTCAACTATGGCGGCCAGACCTACAACATCAAGGAAGTGAAGGAAATCCGGCGTCGTCGGGGCCTTGAGCTTCGAACCGTGGCGGTATCGGGAACATGAGCACTCGCGGAAGGAAAGCCGAATTGCGTGTCGTGGATGAGAATTTCCAGACCACCGCCGACCCGGACATTCCGAAGAGTATTCCCGCCGACATGCACGGCGAGTGGCGCGATGTCGTCAACGACCTGAAGGCGCGCAAGGTGCTGACGGATGCGATGCTCGGTAGCGTCGAAAGTTACATTCTCGCACTCCGCAACACGCGCCTGGCGCAGGAAGCCATTGAAACTCACGGGGCCGTTAGCGTCACCGCCAAAGGCGCGCTGCAGAAAAACCCGGCTGTCACACTGCTGGGCAAGGCGCAGGTGACCATGTCGCGGCTCGCTGCCGAACTCGGGCTGACACCTGCGGCGCGCTCTCGACGACAGATGAGCGGCGGGGATGAAGGCAGCGACGATCAGAAGAGTTTGTTTGATGATCTCATGGATTTTTGACGATAGCCCGATCGATGATCCGTTCGGTTACGGCGAGCGCGCCGTGCAATTTCTGCGCCTCCTTAAACATCCGAAGTCAACTCTAGCTGAGAACGCCTTCCAGCTGGACTACTGGCAAGAGAGGATCGTGCGTCGCATCTATGGGCCGCGCCATCCTGACGGGCGCAGGATCGTGCGGACCGTTGCCATGATGCTTCCGCGAGGAAACCGGAAAACCTCGCTGGGTGCTGCTCTGAGCCTGCTCCATACGATCGGCCCGGAAAATACGCCTGGCGCTCAAAACATGGTTGCGGCCGTTGATCGCAAGCAGGCGCGCATCGCCTACGAAGAGGCTTTCAGCATCATTGAGGCGACGGTCGAGAAAAACAGCCGCAAGCGACTAGAGCTAACTGATTCCGACAATCACATTGGCAATCGCAAGACCGGCGCAAATTTCCGGGCGATGTCTGCCGACGGTAGGGTCGCACATGGTTACACGCCTTCGTTCGCCCTCATGGATGAGATCCATGCTTGGCCGAAACGAGACCTCTGGGAAGCCATCAAGAGCGGTCTCGTGAAAGTTCCTAATTCGCTCTTGATGGTGATTAGCACTGCTGGGCGCGGCCAGCAGAACCTGGCATTTGATTTCTTCGGTTATGCGCGCAAGGTCCAGCGCGGCGAGATCGATAACCCTTCATGGCTCCCCATCCTGTTTGAAACACCGAGGGACGCGGACTGGCTTGATGAAGACTTGTGGCATAGCGTTAACCCCGGCCTGAGATACGGCTATCCAGATCTCGAAGGCCTACGAGAGTATGCCCGCGAAGCCCGGGAGCAACCATCGGAGCGGTCAACGTTTCAGCAGCTCTGCCTGAACATGTGGCTTGATGGCTCGGCCGATCCGTTCGTTGATATGCTGGTCTATGACGAGGGCAATTTCCCGGTCGACATCGACGATCTGGAGGGTCAACCCTGTTGGCTCGCGGTCGACCTTTCCTCGGTCAACGACCTTACTGTTATCGTCGCTTGTTGGGGCAACAGCGAAGACGGCTACATCGTCCACCCTTGGTTCTTCTGTCCCGCCGACAATCTGCGCGGCCGCGCTGATCGCGATGGCGTCCCTTATCCAGATTGGGCGGAAGAAGAATACATCACGCCGACGCCCGGCAACGTCATTGACTATCGGTTTGTCGAGGATCGCATCCGCGAACTCTGCGCACGTTTCGAAGTCCGCGAGATCGCCTTCGATCCGCATATGGCAAAGCCGATCCTGAATAGCTTGCTTGAGGATAACTTTCCTGCAGTTGAAATGCGGCAGGGCTGGGTGACCATGGCGCCGGCCATCAAGGAACTTGAGCGCGCCATTCTCGGCCGGCGCTTCCGTCATGGTGGACATCCCATCCTGAGATGGAATTTCGAGAACATCGTCGTTCACGTCGACACCGCCGGCAACAAGGCATTCCACAAGGGCAAGAGCAAGGATCGCATCGACGGCGCCGTTGCTGCCGCAATGGCGGTATCGCGATGCGCCGCCGGCGGAACGTCTCTTTCGATCTACGATTCGGACGATTGGTCCGACGACATGGCTTATTTTTAGGGGGTGATGATGGCTGAAGGCGGCGAAGAGCAACTGGCGATCGAGGTTATCGCCAAATTGAACGCATTGGAAAAGCAGATGGCGAAGGCCTCGGGCATCACTGCCAAGGCCTATCGCGAGATGTCGCAAGGGTCTCGGCGCGCCACGCGCCAGATGGAAGACGATACGATCAGGGCGACGGCGCGCATCAACCAGGCGCTTGCGGCGACCTCGGGCCGGATCGGTCTCTATGGCAAGGCGGCCATCGCCTCCCTCGGCGGCATCGGCGCGGCGCTATCCACCCGCGAAGTCATCGCCTACGCCGACGCATGGACGGCGGCAAAGAACAGCCTCGCTGTCGCGGGTGTCGTCGGTGACAAGCAGGCTGACATTCTCGACCGGCTCTATCAGTCGGCGCAGGCCAATGCTGCTCCGCTCTCGGCGATGGCGAACCTGTTCGGCAAGGCGGCGCAGGCGTCCGACAACCTCGGGGCATCGCAGGAAGAATTGCTAAAGTTCTCAGATGGTGTCGCGGTCGCGTTGCGCGTCGCCGGCACAAGCTCGACCGAGGCATCCGGCGCGCTGACACAGTTGGGCCAGCTTCTCGGCTCCGCCCGTGTCCAGGCCGAAGAGTTCAACTCGGTCAATGAGGGCGCGCGGCCGATCCTGATGGCGGTTGCTGCCGGTCTCGACGACGCCGGCGGCTCGGTCTCAAAGCTGAAGCAACTTGTCAACGACGGCAAGGTTTCAGGGCAAGAGTTCTTCCAAGCGTTCCTGCGGGGCCTGCCGCAAATCCAGAAGATGGCGGCCAACGCGACACAGACCATCGACCAGGGTTTCACGAAGGTATCGAATGCCTTCATGCGCTACATCGGCCAGACCGACGAAAGCCTTGAAGGGTCGCAACGCCTGGTCGCGGGTCTCAATGCCTTGGCTGACAACTTCGATCAGACGGCGGATGTTACGCTGAAGCTGGCCGGTATCCTTGCCGGTGCTCTTGTCGGTCGCGGCATCGGCGCAATGGTCGCCACCATACCGAACGCGATCGGGTTGGTGATGAGCCTTACCGCGGCGATCCGCGCCGGCACGCTGACCGCCGCGGGGCTTGGTGCCGCGCTCGGTCCTCTCGGTCTCATAGCCGGTGCAGCTGCGGCCGCGACACTCGCTTTCGGCAAGTGGGGAGATTCGATCGATGATGCCACGCGGAGCCTCGCAGACCAGGCGGCGAGCGGCTCGGCGATCGAGGGCATGATTGCCGATGTCTCGAAGGCGCAGGAGGCCTACAAGTCGGCCATCGCCAACACCGCCGGAGCGCAAACCTCGGCAACCAACAGCATCGTCGCCGATACCAAGAAAGAGTTCGAGGCGAAGAAATCACTCCTCGAGCTTGAGATGAAACGCCAGCAAGCGCTGGTCGCGGTCAGTCGGGCTGCATTGGCCGACAAAAGCGCAGCGCTGAAGGCGGAAGTCGGCGGCGCGGTCAACATCGATCTCGGCCGAGCGGAGCGCGGCGGCTTCTCCGATCCTCGGGTTGGCAATTTCGTCCGCTTGCCCGACGACATCACCGGCCTCGATAAGACCCGCGAGACGATCGCCAACAGTCCGTTGACGGCAGAGATCCAGAAGCTGCGGGCCGAGATCGACCTGGCTGAACTATCGACCGAAAAGCTCAACGACGCGCTGGGCACAACGTTCTCGGATAAACCGGGCGGCAAAGGTGGGGCTGGGGCTGCGGGCGGTTCGGGCAAGGGAGGCGCTGCGCAGAAAGCCGACGATTACGAGCGTATGGCGCGGCGCATCGCCGAGGCGACGGCGGCAACCCTTGCGGAGGCTGAAGCGCAAAAGGCGCTCAATCCGACGATTGAAGACTATGGTTATGCGATCGAGCGCGCCCGGGCGCAGCATGAGTTGCTGACGGCGGCAAAAGAGGCCGGCCGAAAGATCACGCCGGAACTCGCGGCCGAGATCCAACATCTCTCCGAGGCTTACGCGCAGGCGGAAGTCAGCGCCAACAAGCTGACCGAGGCGCAACAGAAGGCGCGCGATGATGTCCAATACACGATGGATGCATCCCGCGATGCGCTCGGCGACCTGAAGAACGCGCTCGACGACGGCAAGCTCTCATGGGACGAGTTTGCCGATGTTGCCATGAATGCCCTCGACCGGATCATTGACAAGATGCTCGATGACCTGGTGGGCGCCTTTGACCAGGTGGGCGGTCAGGGTGGCGGCCTGTTTAGTTTCCTCGGCGGAATTTTTGGGGGCGGTGCGAAAGCCGATCCCTGGGCTGGCATGCGGGGTGCCTCGCTGCCGAAGTACGCAGATGGTGGTGTTGCGGATAGACCTTCCATCTTTGCTGAAGCAGGCCCGGAGGCTGCGGTTCCGTTGCCCGATGGTCGCCGTATCCCGGTCGACCTGCGCGATCAGGGTAAGCAGAAACCCCAGACCGAGGACCGGCCGTCACTGATGCGTGTCGAACTCTCGGAAGGCCTTGTCGGATCGATCATTGATCAATCGAACAGTCACACTGTTCAGTTGATTAAGCGGAACGAGGCGGCTCGGCAGAACATCCGGCAGAATGGTGGAGACTGGTGATGGCGAACCTCTCCAAACTCCTCTGTGATGAACTGCGGCGCGGCATACAGGCAGGTGGCGGCCGCGCCAAGGTGCCGGCAGGTGGTGACTTGCTATGGCTTTGGTTCCGCGATCTTTGCAGGACGCGCACCTATCACGCCTCGGGGCCGAACCCGATCAGTTATGCCGAGATCGAGGCTATGGCCCGCCTGCAGCGTTGGCCGCTCTCTCCCCGCCATGTCGAGATCCTGCGCGCCATGGATGATGCTTGGCTCGACCAACACTATTCGATCCGGAAGCTGCTCAGCAGCACAAAGGCCTTGCCGCAAACCTCGCAGCATGCCGTCTCGCCGGAACTCTTCGACGCAATGTTTGGGTGACCTATGAGAATACACGGAATGTGTTCCGGATGGCGCGAGTATCGGTATGGGACGCAAAAGCCACCAACCGTTGCCCCGATTCTAAAGCCCAAAGATAGGGCCGCGACAGTCTCGGCGGTGATAGATGCGCTGAAAGACTGGCGATACTCCGAGTTTGAGAACGAAGCGGAGGTTCGCAGGACCATCCGCGTGTATTTTGTCAGTAAGGGGCATGGCTGGCATCCGTCCGACAAGGAAGCCGATGTTTGCTTGTCTGCGGCATTCCAGCATCTTGGGCTCAAGCGGCCAACCTGGCTAGAAGGGCAATGGGCTTACACCGCACCCCATGAGAACTGCCTAAGATGCAACGCTGAGATCGATGAGGAAGATCAGGCCAGAGGGCTCCGCTTCTGCTCCGACATGTGCGCGCAGGCGGCTCGCGCGCATCGAGATCGCGGGGAGCGGTCATGGAACGATTGGGTGTTCCGGAAAGCTTGGCAAGAGATCAAATCGAGGAATGCGCCGCCGAGGCCGTGTGAGCAATGTGGAAAGACATTCCGCGAATATGACAAAACTCGCCGGTTCTGCTCGGTGGCCTGTAAAAACGAGGCCATCACCGTCCTACCGGATATCGAGTGCCCATCCTGCCAGAAGATGTTTCACCCTACGAATGCCGCGCAGAAATGCTGCAGCCTCAAGTGCGCTGGTTTGAACCGAAATCGAGAGTACCGCGCCAATGCGCCGGAGACATCTTGCGCGGTTTGCCATTCCATATTCCGCACGACGAAGCCGGGACAGGTCTATTGCTCGACGGCCTGCCGCCGAAGCCCGGAGGTGCGCCGCGCCACGTACCTCGCCAGCAAGGCCCAGCCAAGAGTTGCCCGGATTGATCTACCAGAGCAAGTTTGCCCCTGTTGCGAATCTGCCTTCAGGCCGCACCGCAAAGGGGTCACCTATTGCTCTGTGGACTGCCGGGAAGGGAAACGCCGCCCGGTTGCCAACGTCATTTACCTGACGCCTGAGATGTTTGACCGCATGTTCGATCGGCCACGCGTCATCACTGCCGAGGTCTTCGATCGAATGTTTGGCTAGCTCGGAGTACCGGCATCGTCATCCGTGGTCGTCAAGGTGTCGATCTTCTTGAGAAGCGACTGGAACGTCTGGGCAACCTCTTCAACATCGGCCATGACCGCGCCGGTGTCTCTGCTTTCTCGTAAATTGTGTGTTTGTCCATTAAGCTCGCGCATCGAATAGGCAAGCTTCATCAGTGTTTTCAGTGTTGATGTAACGCCCGTGACGAGCCTGCGTGCATCAGGTTCCTTGCCTTCCGTTCGTTCCCCAAAATACTCGAAGAGCGCGCTGTTGGTTTCTTCGATGGCCTTTGTATGTGCCGCAAGATCCGCCGCCAATGGGCTCACTTTGGCATCGGTGATCAAACCGACTTTGCACAGCCTCCTAATCGCGTCGGAGCGCGTTGGTATCCGATTGGCGAAGCGCCAATCGTCGATTGCGGTGACTTCGTCTTCCGACAGGTACATGTGAATACGGTTTTCACGCGGCTTGACCATATCTCTATCCTAAAAAACGGCACATGTGATGCACAGATCTATTGACTAACCAGAGCAAAAGATCAATGGTCCATGAAATCGGCACATGTGATGCAGCATGTATCGTTAATGGAGAGTTAGGATGGACAAAAAGACAATTCGCATGCCGGTCATGATGGGACCGCACTTAGTCGAGCGTATTGATGAATGGGGTTTCTCAAAGAAAATCAGGACACGTTCAAGCGCTGTCAGGCTTCTGATCGAAAGAGCATTGGCTGCCGAACTTGCTGAAAACGAAAAAGGCGAAGCCACGGCCTAGGAAACCAGCTTCGCCCTTTCGGAAACTCATCATCCAAAGAGGGACAATGAAATGCAGACGCAACCTACATCAGTAGCGGCGACGAACACAAGCCTCATCCACCATGATGCTCTGATAGAGGCCTATGACAGCTTGGCCACTGCCTATGATTTCATCAAGGTAGCGTCGATGGCCTGCGCCGATCTGGACACAGATTACCAGTCGCCAATGGGCCGTGTGTGCAATGCTGCTATCGAGAACCTCGATAGCGCAAAGCGTGACCTCATGATTGTCATAGGGCAGTTTGTTCCCAAGCGGGGCGTTAGTAGCTGATGATCTCATCTTCTCACCCGCTCGCGGCAACCGATCTTAGCGACGCCCAGAAGCTACTTCAGGCTGCAATCGAGACCTGCGACGAACTACGCAAACGCTTCGGCGGCACTGATGCCGCTGCGATTACCCGTCTCAAGAACGGGCTGCGCATCGCCCTCGATCGTGTTGGCGATGCGCTCGACGATCTCGAACGCAAGGGTTCCGCCACATGAAAAAAGACAGGCCGTTGGGCATCAAGGAAATCGCCCACGAACTCGGTTGCAGCACCAAAACAGTGCGGCGCTACCACGCAAGCGGTAAGTTGAAGACCTTTCGGATCGGTGATGGCGCATCGCCCATCAAAATGCGTTCCATCGATCTGAAACGTCATCTTGAGAAACGGGACAAGAGCGGTGGCTGAGATGGGAGCAACATTGCGAGAGCTTTCCCTGCCCCGCTTTGCCCTTCGTCGCGACGAGGCTGCCGCCTCGCTCGCGATCTCGCCTTCGTTGTTCGATATCTGGATCAAGGAAGGACGCATGCCGAAGGGCCGAAAAATCGGCGGCGTGATGCTTTGGGATACCGAGGCTGTGAGGCATGCTTGGAGCCGGCTCAACGAAGACGGCGAGCTTGACGATGACGATAACCCCTATGACAGGGTGGTGGCATGATCAAAACCCGGTTGCGATATTGCGTTTATGACCCGGACCCGCGTGGCAACGATCGCTACTATGTCAGGAAGAATGGCCGCAAAAAGATCCGCATCCACGAGAAATTCGAGGATGCGCAAGGCAACATCACCAAAGATTTCATGGCCGCCTATTGGGCGGCCTTGGAGCTTATGGATAAGGCTGCTGCAAAACCGAAAAAACAGACGCCGCGCGAGGATACCTTCGATTGGCTCGTTGACCAGTATTTCCGGTCAGCCAAATTTCAGAAATTCGACGCAGCGACACAGCGCGACAAGCGAAGTGTTCTGACGCGTTTCTGTGAGACCGCCGGCTCCCTGCCCTACCGGAAGTACCGTCGGCAGGACATGGAGGCGAGCCAGCTCAAGCGCAAGTCGACGCCTGGGGCCGCTGATAAGCTGGTCAAGGTGATTCGCGCGCTGTTTAACTGGGCGATCAATCAAAGTCCGCCGCTCGCCTCATCGAACCCCGCCGTTGCCATTGAGAAGCTCAACGCCGGCAGCGAGGGCTTTCACACTTGGACGGTCGAGGAAGTCGAGCGGTATCGTGCGCACCACAAGCTGGGGACCAATCCCCGGCTGGCATTGGAAATCATGCTCAATATCGGCGCTCGCCTATCCGACGCCTCTCGCATCGGCCGGCAGCATGAGAGCGCTGGTTGGTTGAGGTTCACCGCATTTAAGAACCGTAACAAGCACCCGACCGTCATTGAGGTGCGTATGACATCAGATCTGACATCGGCTCTCCGCGCGACCGAGACTGGCGATTTGACTTACCTGGTGTCGGAATACGGCGCCGCCTTCACAATCAATGGCCTCGGTAACCGGATGCGTGAGTGGTGTGATGCTGCAGGACTGCCGCATTGCTCTGCGCACGGCCTCAGAAAAGCGGCCGCCGTAATGCTCGCGGAGAGCGGCGCGACCGCCCCGGAACTGTGCGCAATCTTCGGATGGTCGAAGCTTGAGACTGCCGAAACCTACATCCGCAAAGCCCAAAAACGGAAGATGGCGGACAACGCTTTCACGCGCCTCGACGAATACCGGAACCGCAAAAGTGTCTCACTTTCGAAGTCGAAAAAACAAAATGAGACAAAAACAGGAAAAAGCGATGCGAAAACAACGCTCTAAGAATGGGATGGTGGGCCCGGAGGGACTCGAACCCCCAACCAAGCGGTTATGAGCCGCCGGCTCTAACCATTGAGCTACAGGCCCACGCCGGATCAAAGATCCGGGACTCAGCGAACCAATGGCAGTTCGTGATCGGCAATGGCTCTAGCCGAAAACCTTTTTGACGACAAGTCATTGCCGCAATGCCCACACAATCGCTAAGCATGAAAGCAGCAGGGACAGAAACAACCGGAGAGACACGAACCATGACTTCCACACGCACTGCCCGCACGCTTTCCATTGCTGCCTTGGCCGCCGCCTTTGCGGGTATTGCCGCTGCCGGCGCGCACGCGCAAGATCCCGCCAAAAAGCGCGAAGCGATCATCACCGTGGCCGGCGAAGGCCGCTCATCGATCGCGCCTGACATGGCCATCCTGCAGCTGAGCGTCGTCAAGGACGCCAAGACCGCCCGCGAGGCGCTCGACGCCAACAACAAGACGATGGCCGAGGTTCTGGCTGCGCTGAAGGACGGCGGCATTGCCGAGCGCGACCTGCAGACGAGCGGCTTTTCGGTCAACCCGCAATACAACTACCCGCCCAACAATGACGGCGGCAACCGCCCGCCGGAGCTGATCGGCTACCAGGTGGCCAACGGCGTCAGCGTGCGCGTGCGCGACCTCGCCAAGCTCGGTGACATCGTCGACAAATCGGTGACATTGGGCGTCAACCAGGGCGGCGGCATCCAGTTCACCAACGACAAGCCGGAAGGCACCATCACCGAAGCGCGCAAGGCAGCCGTTGCCGACGCCATCGAGAAGGCCAAGGTTCTGGCCGAAGCTGCCGGCGTCTCGCTCGGCAACATCGTCGAGATCACCGAACAGGGCTTCCGCCCGGAGCCGGTGCCGATGATGCGCGCCGGCATGGCCAAGGAATACGCAGCCGACTCCGTGCCGATGGCAACGGGCGAAAACAGCTACAACGTGACCGTCAACGTCACCTTCGCGATCAAGCAGTAAGACCGACCGCTGAGGCCCGTCCCGCGGAAAGTGCGGGCGGGTTTTGCGGGCCTGCAGTTGGCTCGGTACGACGCTTCGCTTAGGCGGGCATCAGTCGCATAGCAAAGCCCCGTGCGGTTACAACCGCGCGGGGCTTTTTCTGTCCGGCTTGAGATTGAAGCATGTCGCGAAAGTGTGCCGCAGGCTTGCGATAACGACATGGGTAAAACAAGAGAACCCGGCCGCTGAGGATTATCGACCCCGTCTGGAGGCCAGAAGCACCGACCCCCTCCGGGTGGACCCTCTGTCGGCTAACCAGCGTCGCGGCCGATGCCAAGGCATCGCTCTGCGGTATGCTGCTCACCGGATGGAGCGCATACGGTCCCACGCACGACAGCGCCGCGCGTCGTATCAGACGCGCAAAGTCGCTGTAGCACTTGGAATTGCTGCGCGCTTTGATTGGCAGAGCCACGCTTTGCCCGGCCACTGAGGCAGCCCTCCCGCCAAACAACGCAAAGTGGGTCGCGGCTTCGCAACAGCGCCAGGTGGACCAGAGACTTGTGGCGTGCGGCCCAGCCCTGCTCTTCTGCGATGTGTCTCAGACAAAGAAAAACCCCTCACGCCTGGGGCGTGAGGGGGCGCATTTCCGCCGGCCGGGGGAGACAGGACGGAAAAGGCTTGGATTACCAGCGGCCGATAAAGGGGCAGCCGCGAACGTTGGCGAACGCGATCGTCTGGCGATAGCCGCGGCGGCTGCCTTCGACGACGACGCGGCGGTGCGAGACATCGGCGACATGGGCGCGGCGCAGGCCATGGTCACGGGCCTTGTCGACGGCCATCCAGGGGGCGCAACGGCTACGGCGGCCACCGCCATCCCAGCCACGGTCCGGACCGCGGCGCTCGCGACCCCAGTCGCGCTCGTCACCATAACCACCGTCGTAGTCGCGATACTGGACCTGGACGCCACCGCCCGAGCCGAAGCCGAATTCGACGGTTTCTGCGGAAGCGGTGGAAGCGGCGCCCACGAGGCCGGTCAAACCGATGACGACGGCGGCGGCTGCGTTGATGAGGGTATTCTTCATGGTCTTTCTCCGAGGGCTTGAAGGGTTCAATCTGCAATCACCGTCCCAAGCGATTGATCGGACAATAGCGGCGCCAAACTGAACGCTAGCGGAACTGCACATTCATGCGGGGTTCAGATTGCGGGCACCTGACGAAAACCGGCGGGAGACAAAGATTCGTTCGACTTTTAAGCGAGCCGCAACGGCGCGGTGCCGCCGCACCAGAACCGGATTTTCGCTAGAAATATCAGTTGATTAATGGAATCCCCGGCACGCAGGATTGCGATACCGCGCGCGACGGGCGGCATAAAAAGATCGCCACGATTTCCTTGAGGCGGCCGTGATGCGTCGCTGCCGATCAGCCGGCAAGTTCGGCTTCGAAAGCCCGCATGTTGCGATAATGGCTGAGCCGGGTGATCGACTGGTCCTCGATCTCGAATACGAAGACGGTGGGGATCGAATAGGTTTGGCCGGATGCGGCGGGAAAGCCCTCCAGCGTCTCACGATAGGTGCCGCGCGCCGTCACATCGGCGGCAATCCGCTGGCCGAAATTGTCGCGCATCAGCACGATGTCGCCATAGGTTTCGTCGAAATGCCGGAGATAGGTCATGATGCTTGCCCGCAGCGGCTCGACGCCGACGGTGCGCTGGCCGGTCAGCGAATCAAGCGCCACGTCCTCGTCGACAAGCCGCGCCAAGGCGTGGAAATCGCGGTCGTTGAGCGCCTCGATGAAGCGGCTGGCAATGGTCTGCGCGTCGGTCATATCTACCTCGATGCTGATTGCGTATGGCCATGCCTTTCGGACGGCAGACGAGGAAACGACGATCGAACGAACGCGCCGGCAAATTTCGTTCGCACCCCGTTCCCTAACCAATATGGAGGGGTGACAGTCCCCTTCAAGACGTTGCCGCGGTCAATCGGCAGATGTCATGGCCCCAGATGCAGCACGATCTCGCGGCGGTGCGGCCGGTCGCGGTGTTCGAAGAGATAGAGCCCCTGCCAGGTGCCGAGCGCCATGCGGCCCGCATTGACGGGCACGCCGATCGACACCTGCGTCAGCGCCGCCTTGATGTGAGCGGGCATATCGTCTGGCCCCTCCTGCGTGTGCACCACCCAGCGCATCGACGGATCGGAGGATGGCGGCACCAGCCGGGCGAAGAACTCGCGGAGGTCCCGCTTCACGTCGGGATCGGCGTTTTCCTGGATCAACAGCGAGCAGGAGGTGTGGCGGACGAACAGGGTCAAAAGCCCCTCGCCCGCGCCGTTGGCGCTGACGAAGTCTGCCGCCTCGTCGGTGAACTCGTAGAGCCCCTGGCCGCGGGTGGAAATGACGATCGTGGTCTGCGGCATCGGCGTTGGTTCTCCTCGGCTGGCGGCGGCAAGCGCGCCGCCACCTGAACGGGTTTGGCAAAAGCCGCTGCCAAGTCAAGCCCACTGCAGGTCTCCTTAAATCCTATTCGATTTAAGGATAAAACATGCAGCAATTCAAAGGGCTACAGCGACCTTTGCGCGTTTAATAAGACGCGCGGCGCTGTAGGCCTCCCGCCAAGTCTATTTCTCGAGAAAAGCCTCGAATCCGCCATAGATCATGCGCTTGCCATCGAACACATCCTTCCAGGCATCGCCTTGCAGCCGCGGATCCGCCATCACCTTGGCAACGATCGCGTCACGGTCGGCGCGCGACTTGTAGACGATCCAGGAAAAGACCACGGTCTCGTCGTCCTTGGCCTGCACGGCGCGGGGAAAGGACGTCACCTCGCCATAGGGCACGTCGTCGCCGAGGCATTCGGCATAGGAGAGTGCGCCATGCTCCATCCACACATCGCCCGCCTGCCGCGCCATGTCCTTGTAGGCCTCGATATTGCCCTTGGGCACGGCAACGATGAAACCATCCACGTAACTCATGTCGATATCCTCCTCGGTTGCTTCGACCAACAAAGGACGAACGGGATGGAAAGGTTCCGACAAAACCAGCGATTTTTTCAGATGATGAATGCTTGGGTGCCCTCGCCGCCTTTGCCGGCCGGCCTGTTGCGGCCACTCAAGGCTTTGAGAAAAAATCCGGGTCGCCTGTCGGCACATCCGCTTTTCGTTCGTCCTTGGGAAGACCACCGCCCAAGGGAGCAACAGTCATGCAGAAGATCACGCCCTTTCTCTGGTTCGACAACCAGCTCGAAGACGCCATCCAGTTCTATACCTCCATCTTCCGCAATTCCCGCGTCACCGACGTCAAGAAAGGGCCTGACGGTAAGGCGTTCACCGCCTCGTTCGAGCTTGAGGGACAGGCGTTCATGGGGCTCAACGGCGGGCCGCATTTCAAGTTTTCCGAAGCCGTCTCGTTCTTCGTGCGCTGTGCCGATCAGGCGGAGGTCGACTATTATTGGGAGCGCCTGCTCGACGGCGGCACGCCGCAGCACTGCGGCTGGCTGAAGGACCGCTTCGGCCTTGCCTGGCAGATCATACCGGATGCGCTGATGCAGCACCTGAGCGATCCTGATCCGGCCCGCGCCGGCCGCGCCCAGCAGGCGATGATGGGCATGGTCAAGATCGACGTCGCCGGGCTTGAAAAGGCCGCCGCCGGCTGAGCCCTATGCCAGCTGCTGATATGACATCAGCTTCCGCAACCGTTGAGTTGGCGGCTATAGAGCGAGGCCATGCCAGAGGCGCGTTTGGCGCCGGTCTTGGCCGTGTCGCTCCAGTTGCCGCGGGCATAACCGGCATGCCCGTGATAATAGGCGATGTAGAGCCGATAGGCGTCGTTGAGCGCGATGCCGTTCTTCTGGCTGCTTTCGCGGTGATACCAGGCAATGAAGCGGATGGCGTCGCCGAAATCCGAACGCCGCGCCGTCCAGCGGCCGGTTTCGCTCTGGTAGCGCGCCCAGGTGCCGTCGAGCGCCTGCGAATAGCCATAGGCCGATGAAACGCGCGTCCAGGGAATGAAGCCGAAGAGTTTTGTGCGCGGCGGCTTGGCATTATGGCGGAAGCCGGATTCCGTATAGATCGTCGCCATCAGCACCGGAACGGGCACGCCATATTCGCGCTCCGCCTGATAGGCGGCGCGGCGCCAATTGTTGAAAAGGCCATCTCGCTGCTCGAAAACCGCGCACGCGTTCCGGGTGTCTCTCGGCACCGTTGCGCAACCGGCCAGCAACAGGAGGACGACGACAAAAACGCAACGCATCTTCGAACCTCTCGTTTCCGAGAGATTGATAAAACGTAAACGTTAAGGATCGGTTTTGAATCGAATACGATTGATTGCGGGGCTACCGCATACGTCCTGAAGTCGGATCCGATTTAAGGATAAATTATGCAGCAGGTTCAAAGTGCTACGGCGTCCTTTGCGCGTCCGCAGGTTTCCGAAGATCATGCGAGCGCGCGTCGACGGCGGCAGGCGCGAAACGAGGAGAGCGAAGACATGCGGTTTCCTGCTTTGATGTTTGCAACCCTTGTCGGACTGGTGGGCCTTGCACCCGCCGCATGGGCCGACGATTGCGCCAATGCCAGCGACCAGGCGACGATGAACGAATGCGCTGATAAATCCCTCAAGGCCTCCGACACCGAACTCAACACCCTCTACAAGCAGATCGAGGCGCGCCTGAAGGACGACCAGGACACCACCAAGCTGCTCATTGCCGCACAAAAGGCATGGATCGCCTTCCGTGATGCCGAATGCGATTTTTCCGCCGCCGGGGTTACGGGCGGCACCGCCTATCCGATGATCGTCCTTCTGTGCCGCGATAACCTGACCCAGAACCGCGTCAAGGATTTCAAGGGCTATCTCAGCTGTCAGGAAGGCGACCTCAGCTGCCCGCTGCCGCCGGTAAACTGACGGGCTGATGGGCAGGCTAGCCAAAACGCTTGTGATGACCGCAGCGATCATCGGGCTGTTGTGGACCGGCGCGCAAGCCGCCGACCGGACGGCGCTCTATGTCAGCGATGCGATCGTCACAGGCACCGGCGAGCAGAACCGGCAGATCGGCTTTCGCGAATGCCTGAGCGAGGTTCTCGTCAAGGTCTCCGGCGATTTCACGCTCACGGGGAGCACGGCACTTGCCGCCCTGCAGGTGCAAGCCGCAGAGTTCGTCGCCTCGTTCTCCTACCGCGACCGGCTGGAAGGCGTCCCGATTCATGACGAGCAGGGAACGCATGACCGCCCGCATGACCTTACCTGCCGTTTCGATCCCACCACCATCGATCCGCTCCTGGCAAAGCTCGGGCGCAAGCCGTGGCTGTCGCCGCGGCCGACAATCGCCGTGCTGCTTGCCGTTCACGATCAGAGGCGCCGCTTCGTGCTGACGCGCGACGGCAGCGAGAGCCCGTATATGGCGGATTCGCTTGCCGTCGCGGCAGTACCGCTGGCGCTCTCGGTGCGGCTGCCCGATGCTGCAACGCTTACAAGCAAAGACCTTGATTTCGTCCATCTATCGCGCCAGCGGCCGGCCGAGCTCAAACAGCTCGCAACGGATATCGGCGCGGAAGTGCCCCTCGCCGGCACCCTCGTATGGTCCGATGCCGCCCGCGGCTGGATCGCCGACTGGCGCATCACCGAAAACGGCAGGGAGTATCGCTGGCAGATCCGCGGCGTCAGCTTCGACGAGGCCTTTCGGGATGCCATGCGCGGCGCCGCGCGCATACTCTCCGGCAACGGCGCGCCGTAGATAAGCATCGTATTGCCGATTGTTGCGCTCAGCGCCTGCTGATCTCAGCCCAGGGACGCGACCAACTCGCGATAGGCGGCTTCCGGGAAGGCCTTGAGCGTCCGCGTGCGCACATTGCCACCCATGCCGAGCGTCATGGCAAAGCGCGCCGCCACCGCATCGTCAGGCGCCTCGCAGATAGCCACCATGTCGTACTCGCCCATGGTCAGAAAGAAATGTTTGAAGGAGCCGCCCATGTCGGCGAGCATCTTCTTGGCCGCGTCGAGCCGCTTGGGAGACTCGCGCACGTTCTTAACGCCCTGCTCTGTCCAGTTGAGGAGCACGACATAAGTGGTCATTTCACACCTCCATGAGGGCACGCTTCACGCCCACGGTGCGACTGCCCGTGCTTCAAGCCGGGTGCCCCAATTGCTCCGAAAGGGGAAGTATAGTCCTGTGCGGAGACACCTACAAGAAAGCATCGGAACAACAAAAAAGCCGGGCTGAGCGCCCGGCTTCTTGATGGTTCGACCTTCGACCGCTTAGCTGTCGAGGAACGAGCGCAGCTTGCGCGAGCGGCTCGGATGCTTGAGCTTGCGCAGCGCCTTCGCCTCGATCTGACGGATACGTTCGCGGGTAACCGAGAACTGCTGGCCGACTTCTTCGAGCGTATGGTCGGTGTTCATGCCGATGCCGAAGCGCATGCGCAGGACGCGCTCTTCGCGCGGCGTCAGCGAGGCAAGAACGCGGGTCGTCGTTTCGCGCAGGTTCGCCTGGATGGCGGCATCGATCGGCAGCAGCGCATTCTTGTCCTCGATGAAATCGCCGAGATGCGAATCCTCTTCGTCGCCCACCGGGGTTTCGAGCGAGATCGGCTCCTTGGCGATCTTCAGGACCTTGCGGACCTTTTCGAGCGGCATGGCGAGCTTCTCGGCCAATTCTTCCGGCGTCGGTTCGCGACCGATTTCATGCAGCATCTGGCGCGACGTGCGAACGATCTTGTTGATCGTTTCGATCATGTGCACCGGAATGCGGATCGTGCGGGCCTGGTCGGCGATCGAACGGGTGATCGCCTGACGGATCCACCAGGTCGCATAGGTCGAGAACTTGTAACCGCGACGGTATTCGAACTTGTCGACCGCCTTCATCAGGCCGATGTTGCCTTCCTGAATGAGATCGAGGAACTGCAGGCCGCGGTTGGTGTACTTCTTGGCGATGGAGATGACGAGGCGCAGGTTCGCTTCGACCATTTCCTTCTTGGCGATGCGCGCTTCGCGCTCGCCCTTCTGCACCATCGAGACGATGCGGCGGAATTCGGCGATCGAGATGCCGGTTTCGGTCGCAAGGTTCTGGATCTCCTGGCGGATGTCGCGGATCGTCTGGTTTTCGCTCTTGGCGAATTCCTTCCAGCCCTTGCCGGCCAGGTTGCTGATCGACTTCATCCAGTTCGGGTCGAGTTCGGCGCCGGAATACTGCTCGAGGAACGAGTCACGCTTGACGCCGTAGGATTCGGCCAGGCGCAACAGGCGGCCTTCGTTCTGCATCAGGCGCTTGGAGATGTCGTAGAGCTGCTCGACGAGGCTGTCGACGCGGTTCTGGTTGAGCGACAGCGACTTGACCGCCTTGATCAGCTCGTCCTTGAGCTCCTTGTAGCGGCGCTCCTGGGCAGGCGACAGCGTGCCAGTGGCAGCCAGGCGGGCTTCCACCTGCTGGTCCTGCAGCTTGCGCAGCTTCTTGTAGGTCTCGGCGATGATGTCGAGGGTTTCCATGACCTGCGGGCGCAGTTCCGCTTCCATGGCGGCGAGCGAGAGGTTCGACTCGTCGTCGTCTTCCTCTTCCTCCTCGCTCGGCATGACATCGCCGCCGACATTGGTGATGTCGTCGTCGTTGGCGGCGCGAACCTTGCGGGTCTTTTCCTTTTCCTCGGCAGCCTTGCGGTCAGCCTCGATCTTTTCCGGGCTCTGGAACTGCGGAGCAGCCTTTGCCTCGGGACCGGAATAGGTGGTTTCGAGATCGATGATCTCGCGCAGCAGCGTCTGGCCTTCGTTGAGTTCGTCGCGCCAGATGATCAGCGCCTGGAACGTCAACGGGCTCTCACAGAGACCAGCGATCATCGTCTCGCGGCCAGCCTCGATGCGCTTGGCAATCGCGATTTCGCCCTCGCGCGACAGAAGCTCTACCGAACCCATTTCGCGCAGATACATGCGCACCGGGTCATCGGTTCTGTCGGTCGGCTCTTTCTTCTTCGTCGCCGCAAGCGCCGTGCCGCCGGAAGGGGCCAGTTCGCCGCCTTCGCCGTCGTTGTCGTCGTCGCTGCTTTCGTCGTCGCTGCTGCCGCCGGCGGCTTCCTCAGCTTCCTCGTCTTCGATGACGTTGATGCCCATGTCGGAGAGCATCGCCATCGTGTCTTCGATCTGCTCGGAGGTGACTTCTTCGGACGGCAGGACGGAGTTCAATTCGTCCATCGTCACATAGCCGCGCTTCTTGGCGGCCTTGATCATCTTCTTGACAGCGTCATCGGAAAGATCGAGAAGCGGGCCGTCCGGAGCGCCTTCGCGTTCAACGTCAGCTTCTTCGTTTTCTTTGACTTTGGTTGCCATTTAGTTCGTCGCTTTCCTTGTCGCAACCGGCGTGAGCCCGGTGCAAATGCCGCTCGAAGGTCCGGGTGCGCCGCGC
Organism: Ensifer sp. Root31; assembly: GCF_001424825.1. Taxonomy (NCBI): domain Bacteria; kingdom Pseudomonadati; phylum Pseudomonadota; class Alphaproteobacteria; order Hyphomicrobiales; family Rhizobiaceae; genus Ensifer; species Ensifer sp. Root31. Next base: position 41,120 of record NZ_LMCO01000037.1, read on the forward strand.
ACCCGCCACCGAATCATTTCCCCTGACGTAACGGGATGATGTTTAATTCCTGATTAACCACGATAGCGATCGTGGCAAAGCGGGCAAGCTCCGACAGTCCTGCCACTGAAGCACTACTGGCATGATATCCTAACCGCCGTGTCATTTCGCCATTTCTTGCTTGGAAATGGTGATTCCCAGAATTTTCGATCCCGTCAAGCATTTCCGCTGAAAAACCGCCCGATTCGGCAAAAATCGCCTCAGTTCATGTTTTTTGGTGTTTATCAGCGTCCGCTGAACATGTAGGCGCTGCCCGTCAAAAGACAAGGGTCGATACCGCTTATCGGCAAGGCTCCGTTGTGCCTTGGCCAACGGCGCAACCATGACTATACGCGTTGGCACCCTCACACCGAAAGCCCGTCATATTTGACGATCTTCACTGCCTCAATGTCGAACTCCGGCAGACAGCGCAGGTTGACGGCCGCCATGGGTCCGTTCGGACCGGCCCCTTCGCCGAAGGGTGCGATGCCACAATGGTTGCAGAAATGATGCTTGATGACATGCCTGTTGAATTCATAGGTCGAGAGATCAGCTTCCGGCGTCTTCAGCCTCAGACTGTCGCGCGAAACGAAGGCCAGCAATCCGCCACGCCGGCGACACATCGAACAATTGCAATCGATCGCCTCGGCGAAGTTCCCCTCAACTTCGAAGGCAATCTTTCCACAATGACAGCTTCCCTCATAGCGCATGCACGGGCTCCTCTGATCGTCTCAACCGCTGATCGCAGACATCGGCAGCGTCGGCAAAGATAGTGCACCGCAGCCGACGAACAAGCCGGATCAACAAGACGCAAAACAATTCCTGAAACGGCGGACTTCGTCTTAGAGTTCGCAACATTATTCCGGTTTTTCGCTTGCCCGCGACCCGATCTCGAAAGACCTTCCGCCCTACTGCATGTTTCCTTAAATCGTACCCGATTTATGGACAAAAACATGCGGCAATTCAAAGCGCTACAGCGACCTTTGCGCGTCTGAAAAGACGCGCGGCGCTGCAGGAAACGGAGGCCAGAATGAACATCAAGGAAACCGACGCCATGCGCGTCATCAGCATTGCGCGCAGGATCACAATCCCGGACGTCAGGCATGCAGCCGCCGAGCTGGCACCGCTGATCGAGGCGGAGATCGGCCGGGCGGGGCGCAAGCCCGCAGGGCCTTGGATCTTCATTGCGCAGAACCTGCCGAAGAACGCCAGAACCGTCTTTGACTGGCGCATCTGCCGACCCGTCGAGCGTGGCGAGGGCTATCGCGGCGCGCTGGATATGATCGAGCTCGAGCCGATCATGGTAGCCTCGACCCTGCATCAAGGCCCGATGCGAAGCCTCTTCACCCAGGGCTATGCGCCGCTGGTGGAAAAGATCGAGATGAGCAGACACAATTTCTCCGGCGAGAGCCGCGAGATTTATCATCGCTGGGCCGGCCCGGGCGCCCGCTACCACGAGATCGAGATCCAGTTCGGCCTTGCCAACTAGAGCATTTCCAGGAGAAGTGCGCAGCGGTTTTCCGTCAGGAAATGCGCAAAAACAAAGAGATATAGCGTTTCTGCGATTCCGTCTAAACGGGAAACGCTGACGAAAAAGCCGCGCATCCGTGGAACGCGCGGCCTGGTGGTTTCCGGCACTGCGCCGAAGCGTCCCGCTTACCAGTCCATGACGACCTTGCCGGAGTTGCCGGAGCGCATGGCCTCGAAGCCGTCGCGGAACTCGTCGATGCCGATGCGGTGGGTGATGA
>NZ_LMCO01000038.1:0-44068 GCF_001424825.1 Ensifer sp. Root31
CGGTACTTGGGCGTGGCCTTGACCGTGACCGAGCCATAGAAGCCGGGCTGAAAGCCAACGCTCAAGAATCTCAAACTCCGAAACTCGCAGAATGACTGCAACGGAACTATATTGCAGTCAATGAARGCGATTGCGAGGGTCTGACTATGGCTATCCTGACAGTACGAAATGTACCTGATGAAGTGCACCGGGCTTTACGCGTCCGAGCGGCGATTCACGGCCGTAGCACAGAGGCGGAAGTCCGCGAGATTCTGGAACGTGCGGTAAAGCCCGAACAGCGTGTTCGCATCGGCGATGCCTTGGCCGAGTTGAGCGGGCGGCTTGGATTGACCAATGATGATTTCGAAGTGTTCGACCAGATGCGAGAGAAAGCGCCGGCGGAGCCAATGAGGTTTGAATGATCGTCCTGGACACGAATGTCGTCTCGGAGGCGATGAAGCCGGCCCCGGATTTGGCTATACGCAATTGGTTGAATGACCAGGTAGCCGAAACCTTGTATCTGTCCAGTGTAACGCTGGCGGAGCTACTGTTTGGCATCGCTGCGCYACCGGAGGGCCGGCGCAAAAAGGCGTTGGCCGACACGCTTGATGGCCTGCTCGAACTGTTCGACGATCGCGTGTTGTCATTCGACACTGCGGCCGCTCGGCACTATGCGGACCTTGCGGCAACCGCGCGAGCAGGGGGGRAGGGATTCCCGRCACCTAATGGATAYATTGCGGCTATTGCAGCCTCCAAGGGATTTACAATCGCGACACGCGATACGAGTCCCTTTGAGGCGGCAGGAGTCCCCGTCGTCAATCCTTGGAACCACCTATAGACTCGGCAAGGGGCGGGTCTCGGGTTCAACTGGGTTCAAGGCGAAGCATCGAAACTCACCTCGGAGACCGCAATGGTGGTGAGAAGTCGCCCATGGCCANGTCAATCCTTGGAACCACCTATAGACTCGGCAAGGGGCGGGTCTCGGGTTCAACTGGGTTCAAGGCGAAGCATCGAAACTCACCTCGGAGACCGCAATGAGTGGTGAGAAGTCGCCCATGGCCAGCACACGGGAGGACGAAACTGTCATTCGAGCGAGGTGTTACCGTGCTGAAAGGAAGGCCGAAAGATTTGAAGCACATCTGCCACGAGGTCGGCGTTCCCACCCGCTATTTCACCATTCGTAAGTTGGCACCAAGGACTGCCTCCTTGCGCACATACATGTAGAGGAACAGTTCCTTGTTCGGTAACAACACTGAAATACCGTCGAGCCGTCCGAGCGCACGCTCCGCTGCGCTGAGGCGAGTGAGCAGGCCCGTGATCGCGATTGGCGGAGATGGGGGAAGGGGAGGCGGCACAAACGCCTTGACGCGCTCGCCACCCACAGCGGTTTCCACGAAGCGACCTAGTCGCCCGTTGGTGTTGGGGTCGTTTCTGACCATATCCTTCCTGAGCCGATTGTTGTGCTGACGTCAAATTGCACGGCGTCTTAATAAACGAAACGGCATTTTTGTTAATTAACGCATTCGCTTAATTAACGATAGGGCAATCGAAGCTGGTTCGAATCCTCAAGGCGAGGGATTGGAGACATCGGGCCTGGGGCGGCATGTTGCCGGCTGCCGGTCGTCTCAGTCGGGTGGAGAGTTCGCGATACCCGCTCTTGATCGGAACGCCCGAGAAGCGCATCAACCGCGATACTTGGCCAGCTGACCCGAGCGTCTCCACGACCGTCTGCGAGGACACCCAACACAAAAAACGGACATTAGAGTTCTTGCCGCCTAGGTCTGGGATTGACCCGAAGCGGTCATCCGCCTTTTCGAGCGTGAGGTTGGGAAGCTAGTTGAAGGAGCCGATCCATCTCGGGATGCGAGTGGAGCACGGCTACCGGAACATTCGGCCCGTAACGATCTATTTGCTTGATGAAAATAGGTGCGTATTTTTTCTCGAAGTTCCAGATATAGGAGAGGAACTCGCGATCTGGCAGTGGCTCAGGACAACCATCAGCCATCGCTGGCCGAACGGAGCCGTAGAAACGAGAAACCCTCTTCAATAAGCCGAGGAGCGCGACCCGTCGGGGAACACGCACCCACAGAACTAGATCAGTTTGCGGCAATCTGATGTCGAAGGAAGACGCTCCACTGCCGTCCATAACCCATCGGCTCCGATGGACCATATCAGCGATGAATTCTCTCTGTTCCCGCGGATCACGCTCTACCCAGCCAGGAAGCCACCGCACATCTCGGTCGAGTGATTGAAATTCTAGGCCAAATGACTCTGCAATCTTGGCGGAGAACGTTGTCTTGCCGCCACCAGAACATCCAATGACAAGAACGCGCCCGACTGTCGCCAAAAGGTTAGCGGTTTCAGTCAACGATACATATCGAGGCATGCAAACTCGCCTTGCCGAAAGTTAGACCAACATGCGTGCGTGAGTCCGCTTATGCATTTTCTTTAACCGCTGCAATCAACAGCTGATGGAAAACAGGTTTAATCCAGACACCTCGCTTTCGATTTGCTTGAAGCCACGTGCAAGGTAGTAAGGCGAGTTGTCAGGCGTTGCACAGAGATAGCAAAATGCGTGTCCCCGCGCCGAAGCCTCTTTTCGAGCAGCGTCCATCAACTTCGCGGCGATACCGTTTCGTCGCATCTCCGGCTCAACCCAAAGAGCGGCAATCCACGGCGTGTATTGTGGCCGGTCATCAAGGTCATTTTCGATCAACAAGACTGATCCGACGTACTCGCCTTGCTCATGGGCGACAAGAGCGAGCGGAATGCCTTCGCCCTCAATCATTTGGTCAAGGTGAGCCCGATATTCGGCTAAAGACACTTCGCTCCCAGTCCACCACGCATTCCAAGCACGGTCAGCGATGATGTCCGCGCAAGTCGGAAGGGCTGTAAGATCGCAAATTTCCACTGAACATCCTCCGGAGCGGCTTTCGAAGCGACCGCAGGGTCACAAGGGGCGTGTGGTATCGTGCAACACCCAGACGAGCAAGGGACGTTCGGTTCTGGCGCAATCAAGCCGTCCAGCCCTCGCTGGTGACGTCTGCTTTCGGGCAGCGGCCAAGTTGGTCTCTACGGCGGAGTTGACGGCGCAAATCCGCCGTCCCTGCGTAACGAATTAGTTGTCCGCTTCGGACTACCAAATCGTGTCCATAGCCAAAGTGCCCAGTGATTGAAGGGGGTTCTTCACGAGCGCGTTGCACGGCTTGTTGCTGCGATGTTCGCCTTTGGCGTCTAAGATCGCATAATGTATCGTTTGGAATAAGCACCTTGGCGCCGCTTTAAACGTTTCGAGAATTTTCAAAGCCATTGAACTGCTTCGTCGACCGCCAATCGCCACGCCTGATGTATCTAACATTATCGTTACAATTAACAGTAACGCACTTTCCCCACCCCCGTGCGCCCTAGGTAAACGATCTCACAGCGGCGATAGCTGCTGTTGGGAGGAAGCTCAGCGAGGCTTTCGCAAACTGCAGTCTCTATCGATGGTGGCAGCGCCACCGCGAGCATCTCATCTGAATACAATCGGGAGAAGTGAGAATGCGAATTCAGCGATATTTATCTAGCTTGTCGATCATTGCCATCATTGCGGCCACTGCAATGCCCGTCCATGCACAAAGTCCACAGCCGCAAAAGGACGCGACGGAGGCAACGAAAGTTGCCAATGGCAAACTGCTGCAACAACTTCCTTTCAGCGACACGACTGATTTCGAGGATGCCAAACGCGGCTTAGTCGCTCCCTTGCCGAGCGAACTTCTCAAGGGAGAGAGCGGGAACGCGATCTGGAACCCTGAACAGTACGGCTTCATCAAGGAAGGGGCCGAAGCGCCGGCGACCGTCAATCCTAGCCTTTGGCGGCAGTCGCAGCTCATCAACATGAGCGGCCTGTTTGAGGTAACCGACGGAATCTATCAGGTCCGCAACCTCGATCTTTCCAATATGACGATCATTGAAGGCACCGAGGGCATCACCATTGTCGACCCGCTCGTCTCTGCGGAGACGGCAAAGGTTGCCATTGACCTCTACTTCAAGAACCGGGGCACCAAGCCTGTGAAGGCGGTCATCTACACGCACAGCCATGTCGACCACTACGGCGGTGTGCGCGGCGTGGTTTCAGAAGACGACGTCACCTCCGGCAAAGTTAAAATCTACGCTCCGGAAGGCTTCCTGGAAGCCGCTGTGGCGGAGAACGTGATGGCTGGTACGGCCATGAGCCGCCGGGCAAGCTACATGTACGGCAACCTGCTTGCGCCCGACCCGAAAGGCCAGGTCGGTGCTGGACTTGGCACCACGACATCGGCCGGAACGGTGACGCTCATTCCTCCGACCAACATCATCACCAAGACCGGTCAGAAAGAAACAATCGACGGCCTCAACTACGAATTCCTGATGGCCCCTGGCTCCGAAGCGCCTTCGGAAATGCTGTGGTACATCGAGGAGAAAAAGGCGATCTCGGCCGCCGAAGACGCGACCCACACGCTCCACAATACCTACTCGCTTCGTGGCGCCAAAATCCGCGAGCCTCTACCGTGGTCCAAGTATCTGAACGAGGCGCTCGTCATGTGGGGCGACAAGGCGGAGGTGATGTTTGCCCAACACCATTGGCCGACGTGGACCAACGAGAAGGTCGTGAACCTGCTTGAAAAGCAGCGCGATCTCTATCGCTACATCAATGACGAAACACTGCGCATGGTGAACCATGGGATGACTGCGGGAAATCGCCGAGACGTTCAAACTGCCGCCTAGCCTTGATAATTTCTGGGCAAACCGCGGCTATTACGGCTCGATCTATCACGATGTCGCTGCCACATACGTGCTTTATCTCGGCTGGTTCGACGGCAATCCGTCGACGCTGCACGAACTTCCGCCGGTCGAAGCGAGCAAGAAATACGTCGAGTTATGGGCGGTTCGGACGCCGTTCTGGATAAGGCGAAGAAGTCGTTCGAGGCGGGGGACTACCGCTGGGTTGCCCAGGTCGCAAACCATGTCGTCTTTGCCGATCCGAACAACCAGCCCGCCAAGGATCTCGTCGCCGATGCGCTGGAACAGCTCGGCTATCAGGCGGAGTCCGGACCCTGGCGCAACTTCTACCTGACGGGTGCGAAAGAGCTGCGCGAGGGTGTTAAAAAACTTCCGACGCCGAATACAGCGAGCCCGGACACCGTGCGTGCGATGTCGCTGGACCTGTTCTTCGACTATCTCGGCGTACGGCTCAATGCTGAAAAGGTCGGCGACGCTCACATCGTCCTCAATTTCGACTTTGGTGCCGACGGCAAGTATCTCGTCGAACTTGAGAACGGTGTCCTGAACAACACGAAAGACAAGCAGGCCTACGAGGCCGATGCCACCATCACCCTGACGCGAGCCGATCTAAACAGCATTGCGCTGGGGGAGACAAAACTCGACCAGGCCGTTTCCGACGGTAAGGTCAAGGTCGCCGGCGACAACGCCAAACTCGGCCAGCTCGTTTCAATGCTCGACAGTTTCGACTTCTGGTTCAACATCGTGACGCCGTGACAACCCAAATCTTCCTGCCGTCTTAAGGCGGCAGGAGGTCGCGCTTGTTAAGTGAGAGACCAGCTTGAGAGAGCGCACGCGAGTTCGGGAGGCTTGCTTCGGTTTAATCGAGCAGGCTCCCCGTTCGAAAAACGCATCGATGTTTCACGCTTGGTAAAGTCACGACTATTCGTCAGCAAAAGCCGACGCGATCTCCTTTTTAACCTTCTTAGCCGCCCGTTTTTTTACGGGCGCTCTCTCGAATATGGTCAATATCCTTTCGAGGGATTTATCTGCTTCGGCCTTTCGCACCGCGCTCTTTTTCATCGCTGATTTAAAGTCCGGTTCGCATCCCACTGAATTGACGCTGCGAGGTTCGTCGGCGTGCTTTGACGTATGAGAAGCATCTGGTAACTGGAAAATTTGCTCAGGTATGGAACTGCTCGACGGCGTCATTATCCCCGCCAAGCTTTTCTCCGCAAACTTCCCTCCAGGTGTTGTATCAGGGGGAGGTGGACTATCAGAACGATCTTCAGGATGCCCAATCGTCAAACTGGTTGCATTATTGGTGATGTGCCGGCTTTTCGGCGCGGGTATCTGCAACCACGCGCGTTTCAACAGTTCGTTGTCGGCATAGTAGAAATTCCGAACACCAAAAATTGGTTGCTGGTTTCGAAGCTTGATGATGCACCGCGTCTCGTCCATTGAGCCGAGTTCGTCCGGGCGCATCAGGGGCCGCATCGTGGTCTTATGAGACATCGTGGCGCCCTTGCGATCAAACAGGGTCAAGCCCGTGGAAACGGCCTTGTCGACCGTCACTTCCTTCCGCTCGCCCAGCAGCTGCGAAATATACCGCTGATCCTCGGGATCCTGCGCTCCAAGGAAGATTTGAGTGCGGGCGGAGTTGACGAGCGTCTGACGGCCTTCGCGCGTGTAGACGTTGTCGATCGACCGGAGCGATTGGACAAAGAACCAGCAGGGAATGCCGTAGCCGCCGAGGACGGTCGCGACGGTGAGCGCGTTCTCCAGCTTGCCGAGGTTCTGGAATTCATCAAGCAGAACGAGCACGCGTCGTTCGTTACGCGCCATCATGTTTCGCGACATGTAATCCATGAACTGGACCATCAATACATTGAAGATCGGGCCGATCAAGCCGATCTGCTGGATGCGGAAATCCAGATAAAGGCTCATATTCTGTCGGCGCATGGTGCGGATGTCGAACGTCGATCGCGCCGTCGCCCGCAGGATCCGATTGTTCTTGAACGGCCGCACCGCTGCGGCGAGCGAGCCATAGACACCATCGAATTGCTTGCTGGCCATGACGGCGAAGCGGGCGAGGGTGGTGTATGTAAAGGGACTAATCCATTCGGCGCGAAGCTTAGAATTGGCGACTTCCTCCAACCACTCATGAAGCGGCTTGTTGCCGCCTTCGATCACATTGAGGACCGTTCCAAGGTTCTTATCCTTGTCGCAGACATCCGGATTTTCCAGTACCCATGACGTAACGCCGGCGAAGAGTGCGCGGGCGTCGGAGATCCAGTAAGCGTCGCCCTTCGGCGTCGGCAAAAGAGCCGTCGCGATGGAATTGATGTCAATATCGCGCTGGTCGGGATCGATCGCGACGAAGTCGAGCGGATTGTAGCACTCCGTATCGCCATTTTCGTCTGCCGGTGAGAAACGTAACACGCGCGAGAATTTCGAACGATATCCGGCCGTGGCCTCATAGGTCTCGCCGCGGATATCGAGCACGACGATGCTGTCCGGCCATAGCAGGCAGTTCGGCACGATCAGCGATGCGCCTTTGCCCGACCGTGGCGGTCCGATCACGAAGCCACCGACGTCGTCCCCGTCGATCCAGAGCTTCTTTCCGCCGAACAGCATGGGCTTCATGAACCGACGCCGGCCGGACCCGCGCTGCGTGAATCCGCCCGGAACCTTCATCAAGCTGCCGCCGATCCGACCGACGAACACGCCACCGTTGCGCGTGAGGCCAAGGGCGCGGGCCTCCTGCGTACTGAGAAAGCAAGCGTCGGTCGATTTCTTCTTGCCAGTTATGGCGGCAACAAACACAGCGCCACCGGCAAACAGGCCAGTCGTGGCCGCTATCGCCGGCCGATGCCAGTCACTGGCGGCGAGATCGAGCCGCGCCGCGCTATAGGATGCAAGGATATCGTCCTGCAGCGCCTGAAACATCCATGTCGAGTTGTCGAACGCATAGTAGAGGCCGGCATAGGCGAGCGAGGCGACGAACGAGGCTACGGCGGCGGCAATCGCCAGCCCGAACAGCAGGATTGCCGGGTTCATAGCATGTCCCCCTTGGTAAAGACGATTTCAGAGACGACGCGGCGACCATCCGGAATGCGCGAGAGCTGGACAACGACAGGGATGACTTCCTTGAGGTAGTCGATAATCTCCTGCTTCCCGAGCGCAACGCCGCTCTGCATGACCATGAGGGCCAAGCGGTCATAGGCCGAGCGCGCTGAGTTGGCGTGGACCGTTGTGAGCGATCCCGGATGGCCAGTATTGATAGCCTGAAGGAAGGAAAACGCCTCGGCGCCACGAAGCTCGCCCAACATCAGCCGATCTGGACGCATGCGCAGCGATGCTTCAAGTAGCTCCTGCTGCGTCACTTTGGCGCGGCCCTGGCCTCCCTTCGAGGCGAGCAATGCGACTGTGTTCGAGGTGATCGGCTTTAACTCGCGCGTGTCCTCAATGGTGACGATGCGCTCCTCTTCGGGAACCTCCTTGAGGAGTGCATTTAGGAAGGTCGTTTTGCCTGTCGACGTACCGCCGGATATGGCGATCGAAACTCGCGAGCGCACAGCAGTTTGAAGAAACTGCATGGCGTTGACCTCGCCCTTCATCATGGCTGCAAGCTCCTCCTCGGCCGCCGAAAGCCTGAGTTGCCGCCCGACCCTGGTGTGCTCGAACGCGCCACGGTTCTTGTAGACCTCCAGCCCTATGTCGTGGATGACCTGCTTGCGGATGGATATCGCGCCGCCGTCGGGGGCGGCCGGCGGCAGAACACATTGGAAGCGTTCCCCGGTCGGGAGCGATGCCGACAGAATGGGATGCTCGTCGTTGACGATCTGGTTGGTGGAACCGGCAACGCGCTCGCTCAATGTCCGTATCCAGTCGGCGGTAAACTGCGCATCGAGCTGGCGTTCCATGCCGCTGACGCCGAGCCGCTCGATGAAGAGTTCGCCTGGCCGGTTGATCGAGATTTCGGAGACTCGATCATCCGAGAGATGTGGCTTTAACCGCTCCAGCGCCTTTTCGAGAAAGGGGAACTGCTTCATTTGTGGATCGGCGCGATCGGATAATAGGGCGTGGAATCGACGTTGCGCCGGATTTGCCCGCCACGCTTCAGCCGCATCATCTCCTGCCGGACCGGATCGGCATAGAAGTCGGAGAAATCGAGATCGCGCCGCAGATAAACGATAATCGACTCGCCCTGGGCGACATAGATCGTCGGCGGGATCTTCGCGCTTTCCTTAAAAGCTTCGTTGGCAATGTCCTGAAGGATCGCCGATGACTTCTCCGCGGCGATCGATCGCGCCTCCGCGGCCGTTCGGCTCGGTTCGGTTGTGATCGTCGTGACCGCGCCGGTGATGGGATCGACCGTCGAGATTGATCGGGCGCTTTCTGTCGCAGTTTCCCCGAGTGCCGAGACATATTCCGCAGCACCGCCGATCACCGAAAGCATGATCGCAGAACCGAAGCGTTCCCAGAAATGCGTGTCGATCTCGCCGGTGAGCCCGGCGCGGCCGAGACGGTCGGCGCCTGGCGAGCCGATCTCGACGGAAAGACCATCCGACCGGATCACGCGGGACCAGACGATGAAGATGCGCTTCTGGCCGCGCGCCAGGCCCGACTTGTATTCGCCGATGAGGCGCGAGCCCTTGGGAATAAGTATGCGACCGCCGTCGAGAGACCGGACATCCTCACGCACGACGGCGCGCACCATGCCGGGAAGGTCGGTATTGATGGCCGTCTCCAGAAAGCCGCGGATCATCGTGCCCTGGGCCACAAGCGCGTCGGTCCGATCGAAGCGCGTCGCCTTCACGATGCTGGCGGCCTGCTTTTCCGACTGAGCGAGGAACGCCTTGTTCGCGTCGCTTTCCGCGCCAGGAACTGAGACGAGCTGACCATCGTCGGCAATCGTCACCGACTGGTCGCCGTCTGAAAGGCTTTCGCGGCCGGAGCCGTCGACGATAATCTGGTCTGAGCGGAGCCGCTCCCACCGTGCCTTTTCCTCCTCCTCCCGGCGCTTGGCCTCCAGCTCGGCCAGCCGAGCTTCCTCTTCGGCGCGCCGGCGCGCTTCCTCCATCCGAAGTCGTTCTTCCTCGGCGCGGCGACGCGCTTCTTCGAGCTGACGCAGTTTTTCCAGATCGACGCCCGGGTTCACGGTGAGATTGGCCGCCGCGGACTCCACTGGCTTCTTTTCGGCAGTCGGAATCTGCACAAGGTTCGGATCGGCCGCCTGTTCTCCCGGCTCCTCCGGGAAGTTGCGGATGCTGGAGTTCGAGGTCTCGAATGTCTCGCCGGAGCCCTCGGCAAGGCTGGCGCCTTGCGGCCCCATCGGCCAGTTGACGTAGGCAAGGACGCCGGCGCCGACGACAAGCAGAAGCGGAAGCGCGAACTTGCCGACGCGGCCGTTACGTTCGCTCGCCACACTGCTTTGACCGTCGAGGTGATCAAAATCGATCTTGCTCATCGCTGGCGCTCCTCTTTGCGGTCGAGGCGCTTCGGTCCACGGGCGTCTTCGATGAGATCGAAGGATTGGCGATTGGCTTGCCGATTGTAGAGGCAAAGCCATTTGTCGCCAGCGCGCAGTGTGAACTGCCCCGCGATCTTGTCGACGACGACATATTTTCCCTGCGTGCGCAGGTTGACGAGGGATTCCTGGCGCTTGCCTTCGACGACGAAGATGGCGGGGATTTCGTCGGGAAATTCCAGATACATATGCGTGCCGTCGTCGAAGGCGACCCGCGGCTTCAGGCTGGTATCGCCGCGGAAGACGTAATCGTAGTTCAGCCGGCTCGGGTCGAGATCCTTCAGCAGCGGATCCTTGGCACTCTCCTGCGCGGCGGCCAACAGCTGGGCGTTGACATCCTCGTCGGGATATTTGAACCGAACCTGGAATGCAGCCCGAAGGTCGGCCGCGGCCGAGCCCTTCAGCAGAAGGGCATAGACGCGCTGGTTGGTGACGATGTTGACGTTCGTCTCGGCGTTCTCGCGTAGCGGCTTGACGAAGAGGATCCCCGAGCCCTTCTTCGGGACAATCGACCAGCTCGCCGTGTCGCCGGCCGAGATCGTCTCGATTACCTCGGAGCTTCCAAGCTGGATCATGGTCGAGACGCCGAGACCCGCAGGCACGGTCACGACCGCATTGTTGTTGAAGGTGATGTAGCGGATGCGGGGATCGGCCGAGACTGGGGTTGCTACGGCAAGTAGCGATAGCGCCGCGAATGAAAGAAGAGATTTCCGCATCAGCGCGCCGCCTTGTCCGCCGGCAGAACTTCCGGCAGCGATTCCTGATCGCGCCGATACTCGGTGGCCTGGAAGCCAAGCGGGTTGTCGAAGCGATATTCGTTCTTTAGCGGCGCCGTCGTATAGCGGAAGCGGACCACCGAAACCCAGTGTTCGCGCCGAAGGGTGTTGTCGCGTCGCATTTCGGTTGAGAAGCGGACCGTCGCCGTGGAAGAGTTGAGGAACGAGACCGACTTTATGTTAACGGCGATGCGCGTATTGCGGCCGAGCATCTTGTCCTTCGACTGCAGGTTCGCGGGCTCGAAGTCGTGACGGAGATCCGAGGCGGCCTGGCCGGTCGAGTAAAGCTGGGCCAGATCGTAATTGTCCTTGAGTGCCCGAGGATCATACGTCTCGCGCGCCCGGATATACCGCACGATGTTCGCCGTCTTGATGGCATCGTTCTCGGAAAGCTTGCTCTCGTTCAAGGAGCGGGCGACTTCCACGAAGCCGGTGGTTTTGTCTGCGATCACCACCACGGCCTCGAACTGCTTCAACGGCACCAGCAGATTGAGGGCCGAGAGGCTGAGCAGTGTGGCTAAGCCAGCCACGGTCGCGACTGTCCATGCGATTTTCCGCGAGCGGCGCTCCTTGCGATAGAGTTCCGCCTCCCACGATGCACCGGCTACCCAGTAGGCGGTGAGATCGATTGGCGGGGTTTCGGGCGTATTCGCGGTTGGCTCAGCGTTGCTCATTGGAGTATCCGATGGTCCGCCGTCAGCGACGGATTAATTATAGTTTATGAATCAGGCCGAGCGATCACCTCTGCCGAATACATTGGTGCGGGAAGGGATCTGGATAGCCTGGAATTCGGGGTCGCTCAGCTCCGCGGCGCAGCGGTTAGGAAACTAGCTGCACCACCGCATCAGCGTTCTCTTGGAAGCCGTGTTCGTGAAATAGAAGGAGCGGTCATCCTTCACGTCGATCTTGACCGTGTCACGATCGCCGTCCGATTCATCGGAGCCGGCCTCGATCCACAAGACATCGAGAACAAAGGAGTTACCTTCCTGTTTGACGGCCAGAACTTTCCCGGCGGTCTTGTTCGCGCCGAGGCCCTTGTCCTCGACATAGATGAACGCCGCAGCTGCGGCTTCGCAGCCGCCTTCGGCGGGGGCATAAGCGCCAGTCAGCAAGGGCAAGATCGAGCTTGGCGATTGCGCCCATGCCACGCCGGGAAGCAGCAGGCCGACTATTATGATCGTCGAGACTATTTTCATCATCAAAAAGCCTCCTCGTTCAAAAGCCGAACAAGCTGCCGAGGCTGTGAGCGTATCCGGCAAGCGTGTTGTAAAGATCGATGCAATCCTCGGCAAATGGTTTGAAGAAGATGATGGCGGCGATGAAGAGCAGGTAGCCGAAGCCGCCACCTTTCTCGGATTCGGCGCGATCGCGTTCAGCCATCTCTTCGTTGAGGCGGTTTTGCGCGTCCATGGCAGCGAAGCGCCGACGGTCATCGTCCCAGGGGTGCACGGCCTTTCTCCTTCAGATAAACTATAATTACCAAGATTGGACATGGGAGACCACCTTAAAGTTGCCCATTCTTTTCTGTTTCTCGCTGAATTGCGCGAGCGCGAGCAGCCTGTACATCTGCCGACGTTCGGCGAGTACGAAGGCGAGTCCGCAAGATACGGGCGCGTCCGCTAACTTGCCGATCAGCGTAGGCGATTGAGCGTCTTCCGCCGATAATTGCCGAATCCCCTTGCCCTAACACACCGCCGCCGACGATGGATGCGGCGAAGGTCGGGATGAACCTGAACACCACGATCCCCAGGAGGCAGACGATCACGAATGGAGCCACATAGGAGAGCTTGCTTTCCGTCGCGGTACTGTTGGCCGTGTTGATGGCAAGTTCGATGAGCTGGTAGAGGAAGGCAAGAAACGCCATCATCAAAGTCTGCGTCACCATCAGATTGACCATCAGCAACAGCCAGCCTTCGGTGAAGCGGAAGGTCCAGCGATAGAGTGCCAGGATGATAAATACCGGTGCCAGCGCCAGGGTGATGAACAGCATCAGCTTGGCGGCCAGAATCGCGGCCGCAGCGACCGCGATGAAGATCATTGCGACGACGAACACGACCGCACCGATCAGCGCCCCGACATATTCGAAGGTGCCGGTGGCAACCTGCTCATAAACCTTACCTGCGGTCTCGAAGACGGCGTCGAGGATCTTCACCACGCCCGTTGTATCGTCGGTTCCGCCATTGAGCACGCCGCCGGACCCAGCGATCGACTCGATAATCGTGTCGGAGATCAGGTTCGGCACGGACTGCACGAGCTTGTAGAGCGTGGCGGAGAAGGCGCCCCAGTTGGTCGCCATATAATAGATGAAGAAGGCTCGGCCGAGCCGCCAGGCCGCCTCCGGCACAGAGAAGCTGTCGCGACCGGCAAGGATCATATAGCCCCACCAGATGACATAGAGGGTGAGCATTGACCCGAACAGGACATTCACCTGAAGCGCAAGGCCCTCGTAGGTGTTCCGAATGAACGTCTCGCCTATCGCGTCCAGCTTTGCGAAAATGTCCGATATGATCGTGGTTGCCGCCATCCGTTCATTCCCTCAGGACAGGCGCGAAGACGTCGTTGACCGGCGATGCCAGACCACACAACTCCTCCGCCTCCACAAAACTCGATATCGGCGGACAGGGGGCATTCTTTTCACCCTTCGTCTGGCATCCGGCCACCAGCGCGAGACCAGAAAGCATTATCGCGACGAGCAATGGCATGCGGCCTCACTTGAAGGGGTTGACGTCTTTGTATTGCAGCATCTTGGCTGTCTCCGACTGCTGAGTGAGCCGCATCTGCATTTCTGTATTGAGCGCCGAAACCGCGCCATTCGAGACACTGATCAGCTCGTTGATCGTGCGCGCCGTCTCCAGCTGCATGCGGGTATTGGCGTCGACCGAACCCTTGACGTCTTCGGCCGAGCCGATCTGGCCGGTGGCCGACTGAAGCGATTGCTCACGCTGCGAAACCCCTTGTGACGCCTGCTGGGACAGCGCCGAGAGCAGGGCGACCGTGTTGACG
Source organism: Ensifer sp. Root31 (assembly GCF_001424825.1). Lineage (NCBI taxonomy): Bacteria > Pseudomonadati > Pseudomonadota > Alphaproteobacteria > Hyphomicrobiales > Rhizobiaceae > Ensifer > Ensifer sp. Root31. The sequence goes on from NZ_LMCO01000038.1 coordinate 14,032, forward strand.
GTACCGGAAAAGGCATTGTTCATCGCCCCGGCATCCTCGCCATCGATGATCGCCTTGACTTGCTTGACGAGCTGCAGCCCGTTGATCAGCGTCGCGGCAACGTTCTGTGCGTCGGAGCCAAGACCGCCGAATGACAGTGTGCCGCCGTTCATGATCGAGGAGAACGATGGCGCCGCCGAGACGGACATGTTGCCGCCGAGGCCGGTCGAGGAAATCCCCATCGACCCGTCGCGACTGCCGGACAGCGCGCCGAGGATCTCCTTGGTCTTTTCGAGGATGTTGGTGTTGGTTTTCATGATCTTGCCGGTGTTTTCGGCGTTCTTCCTAGCGATCGCCAGGTTCTTTTTATCGATCACTGGAACGTCGGCGAGGGCCGGTGTCGAGAAGGCGAGGGCGGTAGCCACGGCGAACGTCGTTTTCATTGCAGACCTCCTTGATCGGCCGCGTTGGCGGCATTCTGGATGAAAAGAAGATTGTTGCCGATCGCGCCGTCGGTGCCTTGAGGGGACATGATCGTGGTTTCCGCATCTGCATCCACGACTACGGCGCAGCGTGGCCAGTCGTCGCGCGACAACTTCATCTGTTCTAGGATGACCGGATCGCAGCTGTACGGATTGACCTTTGGATCGGACTTCAGGGTTTTGGCTGTCTCCGAGATCTTCGACAGCTTCATCTGCGTTCTGGCCTGAAGCAGCTCGTTGAAGAGCGTGCGTGCCGTGATGAGATTATTCATCAGCTCGGCATTGACCGCCCGCGCCTGAGTGTTGTCGTCCCACGCATCCTGATAGATTTCCGAGGCCCCAGCGGACGCTGAAAGACTATCAATGCGCCGGCCCGCCTCCTGGACGCGTGCCGTGCTTGCATCGATGCCGGGAACGACGCGACCGACCGCGCCTACTGCCGCGCTATTCGAGCTACGCGTAGCGCCAGAGCCATAGTCGACATAGGATTTGAACGACGGCGAAGAAATGTCCTCGATATTCGAGCCGCCGGCATAGGCGTTGAACCAGGAATGGTTCCGACCGACCTTGCCGGCCCAGTTGCTTTGCTCCGAAGCAGTCGAGCCGTTGTACCAGGAGGCCAGGCACGCATAGTCGGTGCTGCCGCATTTGTTTACGCCCATGCCGAGATATTTGACGCCGCCCTCAATGTTCTCCTCATTGATCTCCCGGTCGAAACCCATACCCTTGCCGGTCTTCTTCGTCAGCTGCATGACGCCCTTCACGCCGGTCGGAGAGCCTGAGCACGTCGAAATTCCGGACTCGGCGTGGGCCACAGACAAGGCAAGGCCGACCGGGACATTGTGCTTGTTTGCATAGTGCTTGATCAGCTCGACGTTTTTGGCATCCTCGTGCACGGCTTGCGCCGGTGAGCGGTAGAGACGGCGGTACTTCTCCTTCTTTGAGATGTTGCAATTCGTCACCGTCTGCCCCTCGAGTTGATGGCTTCGTGTCTCCGTGTCCTTCTTCGAATGCCCTTCATCCTCGGAGCGCTTTTCCTTCATGTCGTTGTCGTTAACAGGAACGTCCGCGATGGCGGGTGCTGGTGCTGTGACCAGTGCAGCGGAGAGCAGGAGAAGGATCGTTCTACGCACTGGTCGCCTCCGGGAGGGTCCAGCCACAAAAATGTGGGAGCCAGGCGGCAGGCTCCTCGCCATAGCTTAGGCGTAGCGTCTGGCATTCGCGTACCGTTTCCGGCCGACCGGACAACACCTTCACCAGATCGGGCATCGCCGACAGGTCGAGCCGAGCGATAATTGAGTCCTGTGCATGTTTGATCAGGAACGTGCGGCTCGCTTTATCCGCCTGCTTGACGAAGCGGAACTCCTTATCCGAGAGCCCGAAAGCTTTGCGGTAACTCTCCTCGTCGGCGGAGGCGTTGGGGAAGAAGATGTTGGTCATCGTCTGTTCGATGATCGTGTTGCGCAGTTCTGAGCGCACCACGTCGGCTGCCGATTGCGTGCCGAAGCCGACGATCCCGTTCATCTTGCGGATCGTCTTCAGCCAATCCTTGATGAAGCCGGAGAAGACCTCATCATCGAGCAGCCGCCAGCCTTCATCGAGAAAGATCATCGACGGTCGGCCGTCGAGGATCTCCTGGATGCGGTGGAACATGTAGAGCAGAGCTGCCGATCGCGTCCGCTTGTCGGAGAGGATCTCCGTCATGTCGAAGCCGATCAGCGAGCCAGAGAAGTCCAGTTTGTCGGCGGGATTGTTGAACAGCCAGCCCTTGTCCCCGGTGGTCCATTCCTTCAGCCGGTCGGCGAGGTCGCCAATCCCAGAGCACATGCGCCCTCGCATGGCCTCGGCGAGCATATCGAGCCGGCGCTGTTGCCGGTCAAAATCCGTATAGATGCTATCAACCGCATCGGAGATGACGGCCATCTCTTCGGCATTGAGCACGCGGTCCGAAGGCGTGACCAAATAGGAGACGAGCGTCTTGCCAAAGCTTCGGTTGGCCGGCGTGTCTTCAAGCTGGAGCGGTGCAAAGCCAGTCGGCTCACCCGGCGAAAGCCGTTCGTAGCGCCCGCCCATGGCGCGGACGAAAATCTCGCCGCCGCGGTCCTTGTCGATGAATACGCAGCGCGGCCGTGGCTCGACACGCATGCCCTGCGCCAAGAGGAAGGAAAGCGCCACGGTCTTGCCCGATCCGGTCGGGCCGATGATGGTGAAGTTGCCGACATCAGCCTCGTGGAAATTGAAGAAGTAGGCGGTTTGGCTGGTGGTCTCCAACAACGAGATGGGAACGCCCCAATGGACCTTATGCGTCTGGCCGGACGGGAAGTTATGCGCGGAGAACAGCCCGGCAAAGTTCACCGACGAGATCAGCCCTTGACGAGCAATATAGGAGAAGTTGGTTGGCAGTTGCGCCCACCAGGCGGCTTCCTGATTGAGGTCCTCGCGAACGGCGACAACGCCCATGCGCGCAAGTTCGGCGGAAACGTCGGCGACGGCACGGTTTAGCCGCGAGAGATCGCGCTCGAACACCGCAACCGTCATGTGGTGTTTCCCGAACACGACTTCGCCCGAGGCGAGCCGGTCGCGCGCCGTCTCGATGTCGTCTTCGACTACCGTGCCGCCATCGTCGGAGTTTGCGATCTGCCGGCTGATCGTCACGATCGCCTCTGTGACGGTTGTCCGATCTTCCGGCGCGAAAGAATGGGTAACGATGAATTCGTAAGGCAGGCGCAGCAGTCCGTCGAGCTGGCCGGGCGTCGTCATCGGCGGATATTCCTTGATCGACACCATCGCCGCGACCTTGGAGGTCGAGCCATCCGCCGACCAGATTTCTGTTGCCTTGCGGCCGAACATGATCCGCCCGGTCCCGATATAGTCGGCAAGCGACATGCGAGGCAGCGGCATTGTCCGCTCGTCGCCGGCGGCGAGGATCTTGGCTAAGAACTCGGCAGGCTCGGAATAAATACCGCCGTCACGGGTAACACAGGAAAGAATTTCCGGGCGATAGGAGCGAAAGTCGCCGACGATACCAGAGACCATGTCGTTGAGGTCGCGCAACGCCTCGCTGCTGGCTTCGACCTCATTGTCAGCCATGCGGAAGACGTCGAACATGCGGTCGACCTTGCCGGCGCGCCCGGTCATAGGCCGTCGGATGACCGTGAGGTAAAGCTCATTGACGAACATGGTCCGGTGCTTCAGCCCGTCCATGTAGCGGGCGTTCAGCTCGTCGGCGAAGGGATTATCGAAATCGCCGTCGATTGCTGGCACGATCTGGCGACGGATGATAGTGGCGTAAAGGGCAAAACGCGACGATCCGAGCGACCGAACTGTCATGTTGCGGTTGGCCAGGCGCGCATTGATCTCCGCCTGATCCATCGTTTGGTATGGGAGGCCGGATAACCGGATTACCTGCAGCAACAGGCCGGATTTGGTGACGATCGTCGCTTCATCGACATGGCGGAGATACGGGACATGCGTGCCGATCCCCATGTCGCGGGTGCGTTCGCGCCCGAACTTCAAGTCGCGATTGACGATGTTCATGGGGCGTAGCTCCCCGCTTTCCAGAAGCGCCTGTTGCGGATCGCTCTGCGCATCGACAGGAACACCTGCACGACCCGGACGATGTGGATATCCCGCTGGCATAGGTAGAGCGCGACGAAGTGGATCGGCAGGACGACCAGCGGCGCCAGGAAATTCGATGATGCGATGAAGATGACGATCCCAAAGATGCCGTTCACCACGAACACGATGATATCCACCCCGAAATACATTGGAGGCCTCGTCAGCGGCAGGATGAGCGGTTCGACATCGGGAGCATCGTCTTGCATATCAGAGGCCCGCCGAGGACTTCATAGCGTCGACCAGTTCGGCCGCACCGAAAATGATCGCAATGCCGATGATGATCGAAATTGCAACCTGCCAGGCCATGCGTCCAGAGAGGAACAGAAAGCCGAGGAAGCACACTGCGATGATCATGAAAGATCGCGCGACGTTGCCCTGCAGGACACCGACGAACCAGTCAAGAATGCCTTCGATCGGGGCCGCAGATTGCGCATAGGCGAATTCCGGCACCAACGCGGCGGGCGTTGCCAGCAGCGCTAGTGACAGAATAACTTTGCTTCTCGATCGCTGCATCATGGGAAGAATGTTCATTCGAATGTCCTTCGTATTTTTGGGAGGATGGAAGTCGGGGTGAGCGTCATTACTCCGCGGTCCACACGTGTTCCTCGCGCCATGGGGAGGGCGCTAATGCGACCGTCTCTTGTCGATGCGCGCTACCGCTGCGCTTTTCCAGGGCCGCTGTTGCCTTTGCATTCAGCTTCCACCGGTTCATCACCTTGACAATGTACTGGGCGGTTTCATTGAATTCGGGGATGCCACCCTTCTGGTAAACCCGCTCTGGACCGGCATTGTAGGCGGCGAGCATCAGCAGCGGATCTTCGAACTCCCCGTAGAGTTTCTTGAGATAACGCACGCCGCCGCGGATATTGGATCGAGGATCGCAGCGATCGGTTACGCCGTAGTCGGACGCGGTTTCCGGCATCAGTTGCATGACACCGATAGCGCCCGCGTCGGAGACCTGATGTTTGCCGCCGGCGCTCTCGACGTCGACCACGGCGAGGGCCAGATCCGGATCTAGCTCCTCCTCGGCGGCAATCGTCCTCACCATCTCCAGAACGTCGGTAGTGTCGACCGCTTCACAAGCATTCGCCGTTACGGTCGACGCGGAGATGAGGAGAAGAAGCAGGGTAATTTTCAAATTCTTGGCCCCAGGTTGATACGCTGGCGAATAAACTATAATTAATTCGCATTAGATTCCTCTGTCAACCCGGAAATGGCCATGCATACGCGCATACAGCAACTCAAGGTTATCAGCCTTGCCGTCACGCTTCTTTCCGTAAACGCGACGCTCTTGAGGGCGGACGGTGAGGATCCCTATGCGGAGCCGTCCCCGAATTACCTTCGGCAGTTCGTACAGGAAGGGATGAAGATGTTCGTGCTGGAGCTCTTCGACGCCGAGGGAAAGCTTGTGGCACGTTCCTTAGAAAAGGTGGAAGCCGAGGTCGGGATCGAAGGCCCTGTCAAGCGAACGATAGGGGGCCGCGAGATCAGCCTACGGGGCCTGAACGCCTGCCCGTCAGAAAAGGTTCTCTATAATCGTGTGCAGACATGGAGCTGTGTCGATGCCGCGCGCGATTACGCCAAGGCTGTCTACAACGGGCGCGCCAGCGTCATCCTATGTAAGACCCTGCTGCTATCACCGCCGGAGGGAGAAACAATACCAGCATCATGTTTCCTGCTCGTTGGCGGCAAGGGCGAGCCTTTCCGGACAGTGAACGACGATGACAGCATGGTCTTCCTTGGCCTGGCTGCAATCGGACGAACGCAAGATGGTCGTTCCCGGCGTCCTGACCTTGAAGAATCGCAATCTCTTTCCCAGTCCATGGGGTTTCGCAATGCGGACTAATCTTTTGCTTCTTATCGCTATCAGTGAACAGTGGCTTCTGCTCAGGAGAAAACCACCGCGTTTGCTTCGGGCGCGAGTTTCGAGCAGTCGTTACAAGGTTTCTGAACCGCCTGCAATAAGCCTGCAAAGGTCGACCTCAAGCGCCTCGGAGATGACCGCAATTTCCCGAATGGTCAGATTTTTCCAGTCGCCCATCTGAATGAGTTCGAATCTGTTTTCGGCAACTCCAGTCAGCAGCGCGAGCTTGCGGGGACTCGTTCCTTTCTCCACCATTTGCTGTGCCAAGTGAGATACAATGTCTGCTGGACTCTCGATTGGCATCGCGGCCTCCCATTTTACGTTTACAATACCGCCAAGGACGAGCTCAATTATTAGATGCAGATCCTCGGCGGTTCACAAAGCAAACTATTACGCATGGTGATGTAAATTATAATTAACGTCCGTGCGGTTTCGCGTCACGCTACTAGACGAGATGCCTGCTATGTCCTGCGATCATCAGCCCAAGTCGCCAGTTCGGTGTAGGGTTCAGGATCGTAGACGTATTCGGCGGGGATTGCGGGCTGCGCCATCAATGAAAGATAGCGCCGGAGGTTTTCCTTGCTGTTGCTAGCGGCCAGTCCGTAGAAGTTCCCGCTATTCCACGTGATGACGCAATGCCTGAAATGAGCGTATACCGCTGCTGCCATCTCGGCTAACGTGACCTCGCTGTGGTGCATTGTCGCCAGCACCAGCTTGGACTTACGCTCTATTTCCTCGGCCCCGAAGTACCGGGACTTGAATCCGTAGTCCTTTTGAAACTCCCGCAACTGATACTCCCGGAGATCCGTCGCACGGAATTTCTCCACGAAGAGCAGAATCCCATCTTCCTTGAGATGCTGCGCGACGAACGCGATCTGCTGACTTCGGTTGGGTGAGTACATTTGGAATGTCGTATCTTCCAGGATGATATCGAAACCGCCAGTGAACGGCTCAAGGTGGATTTCGGAATGGAGATGTTCTTTCGTCAATCGATGAAAGGGGCCGAGAAAGAAACTGGCGTGCGGCGGCTCGCCAAAAGCCAGGAAGCACTTGTAGTTTTCCTCGTTAGGGCTGCAGGACAAAGACTGGATCTTGCCTCGGCTCATCTCGGAAAGCGTGCGCGCCATCGTCCCTTCGGCTGTGCCGAGGCTATAAAGCAGAACCTTGGTCGTGCTCAGTTGGCTGTAGCGCAGGACCGCATGGGCCATACGGAATTCTTCCTCGAGACGATAGGGAATGCTGCCGTGATAATGTTGATCGAAGAAGCCCTGGCGGCGCGAATGCAATTCGACGAGCCGATGCAACAACGGGTCGTCGGGCAGGAGGCGCGTATCCACGGTCGGTTTGCGAACTGGTGCGCCACCATTGCCGGCGGCTGTCTCGGCGAAGAAACCGGCTAGATGATTCAAACGCGGGGCACGGTCGCATTCGGTGAAAAACTCTTTGAAATTTTGCATCGCAATACACCTAAGCAATCAGAGGGGCGACGCTGCCAGCTGCAACGGCAGTGGCGCACAAATTTCATGCGCTTAGATTTGCCTTTCCGCGGGCGGCGCCTTATTCCAGGTGTAATGCCGGTTTCGGCAACGCGCTTTCATGCGCATGCCACTTTTGCACGAAAGTGCCAAGATCACCCAACTGCGGGTTATCCAGAGTTGTTCGGCAGCTCAAGTTGATTCTATGATCCGGGTGATTTTGAAACGAATATTGAGGGATTGCTTCTCTTGACGGAGACGCTTGGCTTCCAGCCTGATGAGGTTCGCCGTTCTGATCACAAGACGGTCGTACACCAGCACATGGATTGGGGCGTAGTACGGGCCCATGTTGTAAAGCGAACCGGTTTGCTCCGACAGGAGACTCGGTTCGCGCCAGAGAAGCACGCCTTATTGTTCAATTTGCAGGGTGACGCGCGATCCGGGGACGACTATGTGGATGGGCGGCGTGTGGCGTTCACCCCTCGGCGGCCCGGATCGGTCGTTTTTTTGCCGGCGCATAGCGAGTGGACCGGGTGGGACGAGGGGGACGCTAGAGGCTGCTACCTTTTTGTCTCCATCGACCCCACCTTCATCGAGCAGACGCTCGGCGCCGATCATGTCCGAGGGTTGCATCCAGCTATCGGATTTAGAGACGGCATGATTGAGGCTTGTCTCCACACGATCGTGGCCGAACTCAAGAATCCCGATCCGGCCAGCATCATCATGGCGGAGAGCCAGGCGGTCCAGATGTTTATCCAACTCGCCAGGTTGAACGGCTCGGGATTGGAGCCTTTGAAAGGCGGGCTCTCACCATTCGACCTTAATCGGGTCGTCGCCCTGATCAACGCGCGTCTTGTGAACCCGCCAAACCTAAATGAACTCGCCGCGGAAGTAGGTGTCAGCAGACGCCACTTCTTTCGTGCGTTTAAGCAGTCTACCGGGATGTCTCCCTTCGCCTTTGTCGCGGATCTGCGCCTGAAACGCGCTGTCGACCTTCTGCGGGGGACGGATCGCTCAGCCACCGACATTGCCCTGGATTGCGGGTTCGGGAGTTCAAGTCATTTCGCGGTCGCATTCAAACGCGCCTTTGGCACTGCTCCCTCGGAGTTCCGCCGACGGTGGCGAATTTGATGGGTATCGGCGCGTTATTGGGCACGTTTTCGACAATGTGGTCCCGGTTCGAAAGCGGGGTTGCGGGGAAGTTCCCTATTAATATGGCGCATCCACCGAAAGGCGCCGCCAATGCTCCAACTATATTCTGTCGCAGATCCCAAGGCCGCCACTCAGGCATCGCGATCCTTCAACTGGTTCCTGGCGAGCACCTTCGTTTCGGCCGTTGGCCGAAACGGGTATCAAATAGCCTGTGCATGGATCCTCGTGGCGCAGGGATTTGGCGCCGCCTCAGTTGCTGTGTTTTTCGCGATCCTCAGTGTCACTGAGCTGGTATCGAGCCCGATCGCCGGCTGGATGTCAGATCGGTACGATCGCCGCGCTCTGTGTGTTACCGCTGACGTCATCCGGTTCGCTGGAGCTTTGGCGCTCGGAATGCTTCTGATCGTAAGCGAACTTCAGTGGGCGATCTGGTTGTCTGCTATGTTGTTCGCGACGTGCGATCGGATTGCGCTTACATCGTCCCAGTCGATGATACCCTCCGTTGGCGCCGGCCTGTCACTGCCAGCCGCAAACTCGATGGTGTTCTTTCTCATGCAGTCGGGGAGCCTCGTTGCGGCATTACTGACCGGTGTGCTCCTGCATTTCGCCATTCCGACGTATACATTTACTTTGCTCGCGGCGGCATTCGTGCTGTCAGTCTGTTTCATGCTGGCTGTACGGCGGGATCTGTCTCGTCAGTTTCGCGCCGGCGCAGACTCACGACCGGCATTGGAAGTCGATGCGCATTTGCTGCAATTGGGTGCAATCTATGCGCTCCTCTATACCGGAGGAGTGCTGGTCAGCGTCATCGGTCCGAGCTTCGTCTTTGTCGAGTTGAAAGGTGACGCGATTGACTTCGGGCAGTTGGAGGGCGCTTGGTCAGCAGGATCCATCCTGGGTACGCTCCTTCTAATACCGGTGCTGCGAGCGGCAAGGATTACTATCCTGCAGTTTGCGATCCTCGCGCTGACTGCTATCTCGTTCGCCCTTCTGAACGTGCTCGACACTCCGTGGACCCTCCTGATCTTTGCTATCCTCGGTGCGCTTTATAATTTGGGCAGGGTCGGTATAGAGGTGATGCTACAATCCTCCGTGCCTCAGACGGCCCTTGGCCGTGCGAAAGGCGCAGTGCATAGCGTCGGCGTTTTGCTCGGGGTAGTCTTGTTTGGCGTGGTCGCAGCTTTGGGGAACGAAGTGGAGCCCTCAACGATTTTTCTGGCGTTCGCCTTTATTCTTGCAGTGGGCACTTTGGTTTTGATCATCTGTCGTGTCGCCGACAGCCGATAGACCGCAGGTAACTCAGCTCCGGATTTAGCCGCGAGTTCTCGAAGATCGTATTGGGTTCGGTGTCGGAAACCACTTTCTACAGTTTCGGCCACAGGTTCCGCGCGGTTCTCGACTCAACCAGGGTTCTCACATCGGTGCCATTATGGAGCCCGAGGGTGGTGGGTTTGAAGGGCGAACCTACGTTAAGGCGCTAACCCTCGAGAAGCCCCTAGATGTGGTCATGAGTTTCACTGCTCTAGATCTCGATTTCCCCGACGCTCCGGCGGCGTCGTCACGACAACGACGCCAAAAGGCACCGACAAAAAGCGAGGAAGACAATCCAGCGCCAAGGCCGGTTCATCTTCATGAGAGTGCCAGAACATCACAATCGTGCCGCGATATTGTCGTCGTCGACAATTTTTACTCACTTAACCCTAGCGAAGCACCGCCGGATTCTCTATTTTCAACGTGAGGCAGTACGCGCTGCCTTGGGGCGTCGAAACCCCTACGAGCGACTGATGCTGGTCGATTCAGCATCAAACTCTCTGACCTTTGGTCGGGGAGCCTGTGGCGTATGTCCAGGTTCCTCGGAACTAAAGGCCACAGGGCTGTCTCGTACAGTTTCGAACTCCCCGATCAGTCGGAGGTTTAGTGAGTTTCGCGGGGGCGTACCGCGACAAACTCTCTTTCCGGGGAGCGGCCAATGCGGAATCCGAAATTCGCGAAAACAGTCAGACGTCTACTTTCACTCGACTCGTCTTCGATCAGTCAAGCTCGACACCCCGCCGATCAGAACGGCTGGCGTCGCCTGTTGTCGCCCATTGCTTTCCTTGGCCAAGGCCTGCCCCAAATCGGGGAGGTCCCATGTCATTGAACGTTGCCACCTCAGAGCCAAATTCCGTTTTCAAGACCGGGAGTTGCCGAACAATCTCCCGCGAGAAAAAGTCTTGGGATCGTGTGCAAGCTGAACTCGTTCGGCGGACTGGATTGGAGAAGGAAGAAATCGCAATCACATCGGACCGGCATTTGGTCATGCTCAATGTGCAAGGCGATTGTGAGCAGGGCCAGTACTTTCTGGACGGAAAACCCACCAGCTTCGTGCGCCGAAAGCCCGGGTCGATTCTCTTTGTTCCGGCCGGATGCAACTGGCAGGGATGGGAAGCTGGGGCACCCACGGCCGCCTACCTTTCGCTTTCGGTCGATCCATCATTTGTGACGGACCTTGTCGGCCGCACCACGCCTAACCTGCAACCTTCGCTGTCGCCGGATCTCGGTTGTGAGGATCCAGTCCTTATGAATGCGGCGCGTGGGATCGGTGCAGAAATACAAGACCAAGGGCCACACAGTGGTCTTCTTGTCGAAAGCTATGTTGCGACGATCTTCGCGCAGTTGCTCCGGCGGCAGAGGTACATTCCCTCCGTCAGCAAAGGCGGATTGACGCCGGCAAGCCTGAATAGGGTCATCGAGAAAATCGACGAGAACCTCGATGTCGGGCTTTCCCTCTCGCATTTGGCCGAGGTGGTGAACCTTAGTATTCCCCACTTTTGCAGGGCGTTTAAGCAGTCGCTTGGTTGTCCGCCCTATGCCTTTATCATCCGGCGCAGGATCGAAAGAGCAAAGGAATATCTGCGCCATTCGTCGATGTCCGCTACGGACATCGCCTTGGCCTGCGGTTTTTCGAATTCAAGCCACTTCTCGAATGCGTTTCGCCGAGAGGTCGGCATGACACCCGTAGCTTATCGTGGGGCCTGGCCCACCGAAGGGACCATAGTTTCTTGATCAGATCGTGCAGATGCATCAATCCGCGGCAAGCGCGATCTCGGTAGCGTCGCCATCCTCGGCAAACAACAGCCGAGGACTCCGTCGTGCACAGCAACGCCATATCCGACTATCGTTTTAGCCCACCCGACGCACGCATAGCGTTACGTGTTCGCGGTCTCAAGAAGCGCTTTGGCGACCTGGAGGTCATCAGGGGGGTCTCCCTCACTGCCCTCCGCGGCGACGTTATTTCTATCCTCGGCAGCAGCGGGTCGGGAAAAAGCACGTTGCTGCGATGCCTGAATTTCCTGGAGGAGCCGAGCGGCGGTGAAATCTGGATATCGGGGCGACAGGTTAGCGCTCGGCCCGGCAGGACCGGGCAGCGGGAAATCAATGCCCTGCGCGTGAAACTCGGGATGGTGTTCCAGAGCTTCAATCTCTGGTCTCACAAGACCGTCCTCGAAAACATCGTCGAAGCGCCGATACACGTCTTGGGTTTGTCCAAACGGGACGCCCGCCTTCGGGCGGAGGAACTGCTGCTTAAGGTTGGTCTGGCCGACAAACGTCATACCTATCCCTCCCACCTTTCCGGCGGCCAGCAACAGCGTATTGCGATTGCGCGTGCTCTGGCGATGGAGCCCGAGATCCTCCTTTTTGACGAGCCGACGTCGGCCCTCGATCCCGAACTGGTGGGTGAGGTGTTGAAGGTCATTCGTTCACTTGCAGAAGAGGGGAGGACGATGCTCATCGTTACCCATGAACTCGGCTTTGCGAGGCAAGTTTCCAACCGGGTTGTGTTCCTCCATCAGGGACAGATCGAGGAAGAGGCTGAACCGGAAGCATTCTTCAGCAACCCAACGTCACCCCGACTAAAGCAATTCCTGTCGGCGCAGCGCGAGGAGTTGCGTCAATGATCGACCTACAGGGCTTTGGCGATCAGATCGCTGCCGGGGCGGTAACGACGCTACGCGTTGCAAGCACTAGCCTGGTTTTGGGGATTGCTGTCGGTCTCTGCGGCGCGATGGCAAAACTGAGCCGGTTTCAGATACTCAGGCGATCGGCGGAGGCCTATACCACGATTATTCGCGGTGTCCCCGAACTCCTCCTCATTCTTATCCTTTATTTCGGCGGCACCGTTGCGATGACGGCGATCTTCGGTCGCTATGTCGAAGTCGATGCGTTCGCAGCCGGCGTATTCTCGCTGACCATCGTTTTCGGGGCTTACGCCACCGAGGTCTTCAGGGCCGCGATCCGAGCCGTGCCGGTGGGCCAGATCGAGGCAGCGCAAGCTCTCGGCCTGTCTACTCCTCATACATGGCGGCTCGTGATCCTCCCGCAAATGTGGCGATACGCGCTGCCGGGCATCGGAAATCTCTGGCTCACCCTGCTGAAAGATACGGCCCTCATCTCCGTAGTCGGCCTCGAGGATCTGATGCGCAAGACCGGTGTGGCGGCGGGTTCAACTCACGATCCTTTGACCTTCTATTCCATCGCCGCCGGCCTCTATCTCTCCTTCACCTCGGTTTCCCTGGTCGGCCTGACCTTGCTTGAACGACGCGCAAATCGCGGCGTCCGTATCGCAGAATGAGTAAACAATCATGAACTGGCACCTTATCGTTGACGTTCTGCCGCCTCTGCTTGAGGGAGCGCTTCTAACCGCCCAACTGACGGTCGCCTCCGTCTTGCTTGGCTTCGTCATCGCGTTACCGCTCTCGCTCATGCGAGCATCGACAATGACCGCACTCTCTCATCCGGTGCTTCTTTATACATTCGCGTTCCGTGGAACGCCGCTCCTCGTTCAGCTTTTCCTGATCTACTACGGTGCGAGCCAGATCGAGTGGATCCGTTCGAGCTTTGCCTGGGCCATACTGAAGGAGCCCTTTTGGTGTGCGCTCATCGCGTTTTCCCTCAACAACGCCGCTTACACCACCGAAATTCTCCGCGGTGGAATACGCGCCGTGCCGAGAGGGGAGATCGAGGCGGCGAAGGCACTCGGCATGTCCTACACGCTTCGCACGCGGCGGATTGTTCTGCCTATCGCCCTTCGCCTCTCACTTCCCGCCTATGCAAATGAAGTGGTGCTGATGCTGAAGGCGAGCTCTCTCGCCAGCACGATAACCATGATGGAATTGACGGGCACGGCCCGGAAGATCGTGGCGCAAACCTTCTCTCCCTACGAGGTCTTCATTTCTGCGGCTTTGATCTATCTCGGTTTCACATTCGTGCTCGTCCACTTATTCGGCCGACTGGAGAGACACATCACGGTCCACCAGCGCCGCGTCCATGCTGAGAGCGATAGTCGCGACCTCGCCCAAGGTTCGCAGGAGAAACTTGCGATAGAAAAGGTGGCGCGATGACCGCTCTCCTGGTCCCTTTCTCGCAAGAGCATGATCTTGGCTGCGCCGAGACCGCTCTTCTGCGAGGCAGTTGGTATGAAATTGATCTAGGTGCAATCAGGCACAACTATCGGCAACTCCGTGAGCAGCTGCCCACGAACGTGAAGATCTATGCATGCCTGAAGCGGAATGGATATGGGTGCGGTGCCGGTCCGGTCGCTGGCGCGCTGGCTTCAGAGGGTGCCGATGGTTTTGCGGTCGCCTCGCTTCTAGACGCCGTTTCGATCCGCAGGGCGGGAGTGGGGCATCCAATTCTTCTTTACCCAGGAGCCCTGCCGACAGCGGGGCCGATGGTGGAGGCGCTCGATCTAACGGTCAGTGTTTCCAGTATCGATGAACTGGAGCGCTGGCGGTCCGTGATGACGAGAACTCGCGTCTTCATCAAGGTTGATCTGGGTTTCTTTCGTGCAGGCGCAACGCCGCAAGAGGCAGGCGGGCTACTTGCCGCGGCCCACGCACATTCGGATGTGCAGATCGACGGCATCTATGCACACCTGAGCGAGTTGCCAACGTCAAAGCCAACGGACGTGGTCAATCAACTTGGGCGAATGCAGGCGATCTTGGCTGGAGCGGAAGCACGCGGAGGCCGGCCCGTTATTGCCATGATGTCGAGCACCGAGGGTGTCCTCACATATCCGGATATGGATCTGGATGCGGTCGACCCGGGGGCACTTTTTGTTGGCTTGCCAGAGGCCCAGCGGCCCACGCGGCATCTTACCTTGCGGCCAGCTTTGAAGGCCATCTGTACCACCGTCGTCGCTATGAAACGCCTCGATGTCTCGCTCGGGCCCACCCCGGAAATTCCTGGGTTTCAGCCGGGTATGGTCCTCGGCGTCCTTGGCATGGGATGGGGGGACGGCCTTCCTCGATTAATCCCCCGCAATGCCGAAGCGATTGTTGGCGGTAAACGAGCCAGGCTGTTGCCGCCGGCCCACCTCGAGCACCTGCGCATCGACCTCACAGAGATCCCTGAAGCGCGCTTCGGCGACCAGGTCGTACTGCTCGGCAGACAAGGCGACGAAGTGATCACCCATGAGGAAATCGCGGCGCTTTGGGGAACTGACGTTATAGGGCTCTACGCAGGCCTGCGTGACCATATCCCGCGAATCTACACTTGAACCCGCAACGCGGATCCAAAAAGGGGAACCAAATGAACGCGTTTAAAATGATAGTAAGTGTCATCGTTGTCGGCTCGTTAGCCGGGATGGCCCGTGCCGAAGACGAAAGAACGATCAAAGTCGCAACAGAAGGCGCCTTTCCACCCTGGAACGCAGTCGATACATCCGGGAAGCCAGTCGGCTTTGACATTGATGTTGGCGAGGCGCTCTGCGCACGCGCAAAACTGAAGTGCGAATTCATAACCCAGGCATGGGATGGGATCATTCCGGCACTGACTGTCGGCAAGTACGATGCCATCATGGCTGGGATGTCGATAACTGAGAAGCGTCGGCAGGTTATAGCCTTCTCAGAACCCTACGCACTGACTTCCAACTACTTCGTAGTCTCAAAATCGCTCAAGGTCCCTGTGATGGACAGCGAGGCGAAGCTCGATCTCTCAATGGACTCGTCGGCCAGTAAGAGCGTCCTCGCGGACCTGAAGGAAAATCTCAGAGGCAAATCGATCGGCGTGCAGGGCTCCACGAACGCTGAGGCTTTCATTAGGGAGTATTTTGGCGACATAGTGGAGGTCCGCACTTATGACAAGCAAGACAATCTAAATCTCGACCTCCTCGCTGGACGGCTCGATGGCGGCTTGGCGGATTTCTCCGTTTGGAAAGCTTTCCTGGATTCAAAGGATGGTGGGTCTGCACATCTCTATGGCCCACGTATCTCCGGGGGACTGTTCGGCCCCGGTATCGGCATCGGCCTAAGGAAGGGAGATGACGTGCTGTCACGAAAATTCGATGACGCCATTCGAGCAATTCAAGCAGATGGTACGTTAAGGGCAATCAGTCTGAAGTGGTTTGGTGCGGACCTGGTGACGCAGTAGGGGCAGCGCAATGCCGTCGGCCGCCCAGGGGCGGTCGATACGGGCCTCGACCTTGTATTTAGGATGGATGTGGCCGCCAGCTTATTTGCCGTCAACCTTTCTTCCCTGCCAGACGATGCCCTCGCGCAGCTTCATGAGAAGCACTCGGGCCGCTGACAGCCAACACTGCAGCTCGGGGCGATAGGGCAATGGCGACGGTAGCAATGGTATAGAGGGGCAAGTGTCACGCTGGCCGAGGCGCAACGGCGCGCTGACTTCACTAACATTAAGACTGCACGCTAACGACGGCAATGTTAGTGTGCGAGACGATGTTAGAGAGAGACATAAGCAGCCACCATGTTCAGTTTCCCGAAGTGTTGGAGCGCTACCTGGGAGAGCTTCTTCATGAGCGCATCGATGTCCGATCGAAGCCACGCGCAGCTTGCCGTCCTTTATCGGACGCACCTACACGCTCTACGGAGCCCGCATTCTTGGACGGCAATGCGTCATCGTTGCCAAGCTTGGCGGCACAGGCACTCCAGCCGATATCGCCAAATTTATCGACATGGTCCGCAACGCCACCCACACGACGGTGGCGTTCGCCACCATGACCATCAGTGCGCACAACCGGTCGCGCCTCATCGGTCAAGGCGTTCCCTTTATCGCTCCAGGCAACCAGCTCTGGTCGATGTCGCCTTCGGCACCGTTTTCACAAGCCTTCGGACCAGAGCTTCCCCTTCATGCTCGAGCTGTTTTCCCGCAAGCCCGGCACGCTCGACTTTCCGGAAATGCAGAACTCACCCCTATTGCTGCGCCCGCCGATCGCCGGTCGCGGCGCCGACAAATATCTGACCGACGAGCTGGGCGAGAACCTGACCATCGTGGTCGACGGCATCGACGGGCGGACGCATCATCTTGGCGGTATCGATTCGGCGCGACGCGCTACCTGACGGCGCGGACAAGGAAACGGCCCGGATCGAATGGCGAGTTCCGGCGTGATCATCCGTTGATCGCAACCATAGCCGCCCAGCTCGGGATCATGCCCGAGCAGCTCGAAACCATGGGGCGCGAGGCGCATAGCCTGTGATGGGCAATCGCGTCGTGCCTGCCAAGAGCTTTAAATCTAGAACTCTAAGCCGTCGAACTCCGGCAGTTTGCCCGGAATGTTAGCGGCGACGCTGACGAGCGTAAGGGGCTCGACGCTGTAGGTGGCGTAGCAACGAACCTGTGAAACCTCAACTTGAAGTCCAGTTTTCGCGGCGAACTTCACGGCAGCGTTAAACTCGCGCATCGCCTTAACCAGCCGTTCCTTGGCGCCGCGCTGATCGCGAGTTAGCGGAAATTCCAGGATGTTTGCCATTCGCTTCTCTCGCCTTCGTTCTCAGATCGCTCGCGTCATCACCTGAGCAGCGGCCGATGCCAGTAAGGCCGCCAGTGCGACGGCCGTTCCAAATCACACAATCGTCATCCGGCGCCTGCGCGGCCATCCCAATCATGGCCCATCCGCCCCGCTCCAACTGTTCCTGCCGTTGCGGTGATGATCAACCGTCTATGGCTCATTGAAACATCGCAGGTCCCTACGCGTTTACCACGAGATAGAGAATTGAGGTCTCAAATGTCGATCCACCTGAGAGATATCGGCGAGGCGGTGTTCGGATTGTTCCATTGGCATGCTGCTGAAGTAGAGCCCGGCCTAACCGATTGCTCATTGCGGCCTAACGATCCGGTCAGGTGCCGGAGGCCGCTTGGCAGGAGCACTTGGAACACGATCCGGCTCGCACAATATTGGCGGACAAATCCGAGGCATTGAACCTGGATTGCACTCCGCGGGGTTCTGCTGGCTCTAATCAGATTGCCAACGCCAGCAAAGTCGCGCCAATGATCAGCAAACCAGAAACCGTCAATGCTCGATCGTCAGCAGATCGTGGTCGTAATCTTTCTTCTCTCGGTCTGTGTGACGCATTTCGGCCTCCTCGCGTCGTTGCCACTAGGAAAACGCCGCTCCTTGGCTGAAGTTGCAATTACGTACGGCGGCCTACTACCACCTCGCGTTCTTTTCACCTTCCATCATCGCTACCGCGTCTGCTTACATGGCGCGGCACATGGTCTCGTATTCGGCCAGCAGCTCAGCGCGGACCGGATCCTCCTTGCGCAGATCGTCGACCATCAAAACCAAAGTGGCGTAGCACTCGCAGAGACTGAGGGAATGCCAGCCGTGGCGGCGAGGGCGTGTTGCTCACATAACGCTCGAAAAGCCCGGCTCTGTTGCACATCAATCAATGCTCGCAACGCTGGAAGCCTCAATTTCAGACGGGATCTACCGATCCTTTCAAGGTCCATAGGGGCCTGATGCCTTGCCCGACAGCCGACGCCTCGCGAGCTCTACTCGGCTCAGGGTTTCCCGGCCGACTACAAGATCGATTCCGATATCAATGGACGCCCTTTCCCAAAGAACGTTCAGGTCTCGTGCGTCGGCAATTAGGTATCACCTCCGGTGGCCGCTGCAATCGGTCCCTCGCTGCCCTCGAAAAGCGCGGGGCACCGGCATGATTCAGTTTCTCACCTCGGGCAGGGCAACATCAACGTTGTCGCAGGATGCCGGCCTCCTTGGCGGCGGCTTCAAACGCCGCCCTTGCTTGCGCGCTAGGGACTATTCCTTTGGCGGCATCCAGGCAGGCCTTCCGAGCTGTTGCGTAACTCGCGCTCTTCGTGTCGGGCCAGGACTTCATCAGGAACGCGACCGCCTCTCGGGCGCTCCTAATGACTTGAAAACGATCATCAATCTTCAACTCAACATTTTCATCCCAGATGGTGATCATCGTGTCCTCCGTTGGGCAGGTTTCCAAAAAACGCATATTAGAGGGATCTGTTCCAAGGCCGCGATCCTGCCGAAATTTTGGGTGGCAGGATGAGGCTCTTCCCCGACATGTGGCCCTTCGGCGACTTGCCGCCGCACTCCAATCTTTGGTGATTCGTTGGCTGTTCTGATTGCGAACCTCGATTAGAGGGAAAACTCGCCGGGCCTTAGGGAGGATGTCACCGCCTCCCGCCATAGCCTAATATTGCCTGAACTTCGGTGCTGACACCTTGCGAAAAGGGACAGGGACGCCATAGCTGGTCCAATGAGCATCGCCGCAGCCCACTATGAAATTTTCTACAAGGAAATCGCCGAGAGCGGGGTCGTTTGGACCATACGTGACGACGCGGGCTTTCCAACTTCGACAAACCAATCAAACGAAGCCGCCATGCCTTTCTGGTCGTCAGAAACTCGGGCTCGGCTCACTATTGAGACTGTTGCGTCGTATCGCGACTTTACGCCACACCAGCTTACCTTGGAGGTGTTTCGCGATTGCTGGTTGGTAGGGTTGGAAAAGGATGCCCTTAGGGTTGGCATAAACTGGAGCGGTGAGCGTGCGACTGGCTTCGATGTAGCGCCCGTCGACGTTCGCAGAAGGCTTGCGTCCGGCTCGTAGAAGAAATACATCCAAAATCAGGCGGCCGAAACCGCCCTTTCTCGCGCCCGGTAGGACCTCCAGGAAGCGTCCATATTGAAGCGTTGGTTCGTTTGATGGGTGCGCTTTGAAGTTTGTACCGGGAATTGCCTTCGCTGTCGGATCTCTTTTGCTTTTTTCGTCTTGCAGTGAGACCGGCTCATCGCAGACGAGCAGTAATCGCGCGAAGGTCCAATCGATAGCAAAAGCAAAGGCGCAGCCGAAGCTCAAAAGCACCCGCAAGAGTAGGGCGATGGCGATAGCCGAGGCAAAGGCGCTTTCTGAAGCGCGCAGCCCACGGCAGTGCAAGACACCCAAAAAGGAGTGCGGCTACGGCGCGGGTCCTGCCGGAGAAATATGCTCATGCTGGTCAGCAGAGGGTGCGCCCGAAGTTGGGGTCACAGTCAAGTGACACCACTCTTCAAACCGAAACGGCGAACGCCTGCGGTCACTGCGCGATCAGCTGTTTCAGCGGGTTATTGGGGGTGTCGGAGCTGTCTCGGATCCAAAAATCTTCTTTGAGCGCCATGAGGCTAAGTACGGCCCCAACGAGGACGCATAGCAGCACGATGAAGATGATGGCGGATCTGTTCATCACTCATATCAGGCTCAGAATGTGAGAATTCGTGGCGCAACCTTCCGGCGTCGCGTTCAGTTTCCAGCGCCATTGGTATTTGCCTCGCGCCTTAGCCGCGTAATGATTAAATTCCGTCGCGCTCACGTGCGGCTACGAACTCGATCGCGTCCCCGACTGTCACGAGCTGTCCCATTAACTCGGTTGTGATGAATACTCCGAACTCTTCTTCGATCATCATCGACAGTTGCGAAATCTTCAGGGCATCTGCTCTTAGATCGTCGACAATCGAGGCGTCGTCCGGAAGGTCAGTAGCTTTGACATCTAACACTTCAATGAAGATCATTTTCATGCGGGTGGCAACATCGGTTCTTGTGATCTTCATAGGGCTGGCTCCGATGCGTTCTATTAAACCTTCTTCTGGTTTTCAGCTAAGGCGTTTACCTTCTCTCGCGAGGTGCCCGCTTCCTTGATGATCTTGCGGGCCTGGTCTTCGGTGAGGCCGTGCTTCCGCTTGAACTAGTTCAATTCGTAGGCCTGTCCGGCGGCGACGCGGCCGCGATCCCGGCCAACGTTTTTCTTGTCGTCTGCCATTGGGTTCCTCCTTGTGTGTGGCCAGACACAACCGCGAGAGTCCCAGGTATGTTCCAAGTTCTGTCGGAGTAGAACAGCCCGGTGGCTCGCCAGCTCAGAAAGCTGGACGTCGCAGGTTCGAATTTTGCCGCCGCAACCGATTAATGCGCGGTGACTCTGGAGGCATCCGCGCCTTCACCCTGTCCGAGAAATTTCAGCAAGGCTGATAGCAAGGTTTCCGCCATTACCCGGTCGAGCGTGACCTCAATGACCTCGTCGTCCTCGGCCATCAACTCGAGGCGACCGACGAGCGGGTCAGTAGAGACCAAGTCAATATCCTTGCCCTGGTATTCAGCTTCAAGCACGGTCCAGTTGTACTGCATCGCCATCTCTCCTTCGTATTCACGGAACGATGAAACGCCATCGAGACGCGAGGTCTCACTTCAGCAGAAAGGAACCAGAATGCGCTTCCATAGCTTCTCACATCACCACGGATTCCACCACTTGTTCGTGATCGCGGACATCTTCGCGGTGGTCGCGACGATCGTCGCATTCTTCGCACTCGCCGTCATCCGGTACGGCGCCGGTCGCACATGGCATTCGCAGGCACCACCGCCTATCGCAAGATTGTCGATCTCCCGCCAGTCTACCGCGAGAGCTATGACAGTCACGGCCTCAGCCTCGAACCGGATCGAATGCGAACCTGATCCCGCTTGCCGGAAAGGAAGAGCTGGGCTTAATCGCCCGCTCTGCCGAACCCCTGCAAACCGTCAAGTCGGTTGACTGTAGCGCCGAGCGCGCTGACTGCCTCCATTGTGATCGCTAGGCTTTGCATAATCAGGGAAAGATCGTGGTCTTGATCCGGGTGAGCCAATTCGAGTGAACGCGTGTGAAGCCTCTGACTGACAGCGTTCAGCCGCTCGATAATATCCTCGTTCATTCAAACCTCCCGATGTTGTTGCTCCAGTAATGAAAAGGCGCGCGACAAACAAAGGTTCACTCCGGCGCTGACGAAAGGCAAATTATGATCGCCAAGCGCCCGATGACTTCAAATCGTTCGTCCCGGCGGCTGATGTCGGTGAATGGGTCGAAGCGACATTCTTCGACTCTTCATCGCCGGTCGCCAATCCGGAACATGAGCATCTTGCCAATGCCCACATCGGCTATCTCTGGACCGTGGTTGAGAACAATCGCAAGGGTAAGCGGGTGATAGGCCAGTGCGAGACCGGCTCACCGCAAGGCACAATGGGCAAGTGGTCCCGCGCCCGGGCAGAACAACAGGTCGTCGAGTGGTTCGGATCCGTCACTGATTTCATCATCACACTGGACGCCGATTACTGCAGGGAATGCGGAGACGCCGAGTTCATGGCGCTGGTCGAGCACGAGCTCTATCATGCCGCCCAAGATGTCGATGCTTTCGGCGCGCCAAAGTTCAGCCGATCGAAAGGCCGCCCGGTGTTCGTCATCCGTGGCCACGATGTCGAAGAGTTCGTCGGCGTCGTCCGTCGCTATGGGGCAGATGCTGCCGGCGTCTGCGCCATGGTTGACGCTGCCAACAGAAACCCGAGATCGCCAGAGTGCAGATCGCACACGTATGTGGCACGTGTCAGCTAAGGGTGGCCTAGCCCATATCGAAAGCGGTCAGCTCTTCCATTGCTGCTCGCCCCTCGGCCTTCGCTCGGATACGAGCCCCAACCATGCGGCCTGATCGGATAGGCTTGCAGCCATCTAATAGGACCTGCCACTCCCACTGGTGCTGCCCGCGTCCAGTAAGCTGCAGTTTCAGTCTATCGGCGCTGTATCGTTCCAATTGCCGCTCCTTTGACGGGACTTTGACGGATCAATGGCCAAACCAAAATTCTCCGATGAGGTCAAGACCTACATCAGGCGCTGGCTTGCTTCGATAGCCCGTCGGTCGTTGCCGCGGCAGTCAAGAAGGACTTCGGCCTCGATGTGAGCCGACAGCTCGTCGAGAGCCACGACCCGAACAAGAAAGCTGCCTCGGGCCCGGCGTCCAAGTGGCGCGCTTTGATCGAGGAGACCCGCAAGACGTTCCTTGAGGACACGGCCACCATCGCCATCAGCCACCGCGCAGTTCGGCTGTGGGCTCTACAGCGCATGGCCAACGAACTAGGGGACAGCTACACGAACCGGCGAGCAATCACCGGTCCAGACGGTGGCCCTGTAGAGGTGCGTAACGGTCTCTCCTGACCGTGCCTTCCCGCCTATCAACTATCGCATATTTCCCTCCTGGGCGGCGAGTTTGCGCGCATTTTCTCAGGAACATGTCTTTTCTAAACAGCGATGAATAGCCTTCTTCGCCCGTTCCTCGGGCATTAGTGTCGCGTTCCTTCGGAGGCAAGCTCTGTGTATCGGCCGATCGACCAGAGGTAATCGACAATCTCCAACATGATTGGATCACGGTCGCCATATTTCTCACTGATCCGCCGCGACGCGTTCATTGCCGCCTCGCTCGGGTCCAATGTCGCCGGCGACGTAACTATCGTGGCCGACGGCGCAGATGTCGCACCCAGCGGCAATTATATCAGCCACGTAATCCGGAATTTCACTCGACTTCATCAGTCGCTGCTTGCGTTTGGGCATCCTTGTCTCCTCCGATGGCGAAATCCAGAGCGGCGTACGCATCATTACCCGGGGCGGGCATGACTGGACCCACGCTTCTCTGCGATCGAGGCCGCGGCAAAGGCGCTAGGCCCTACGACCATGATCCTCGACGGCGAGGCGGTCGTGCTAGACGATGCAGGCCGTTCGAACTTTGGCATGCTGCAGGCGGCACTCGGCGGCCGAGGCGGCAAGCGCGTCGCCGGCGAGGCGTTATTTTACGCCTTCGATCTCCTCTACTTTGACGGTCACGACCTGCGGGGCATGGAACAGCGGGAGCGTCGGACGATGCTCGAAGATGCGATCGCCGAGGGCGGCACGGTTATTCGATTGTCAGAAGAGATTGAAGGCGAGGGCGCGGTGATCCTGGCGCATGCCTGCAAGCTCGACCTTGAAGGTATTATCGCCAAGGACAGGCGGGCGCCGTACCGTTCCGGCCGGCTCGGTGACTGGCTCAAGCTGAAGTGCATCCAGAGCGACGGCTTTATCATCGTTGGGTTCGAACCTTCAACGAAAGTGACCGGCGCGATCTCCCGGCTGCTGCTGGCGGCCAGGCGAGGCGACGAGCTGGTTTATGTCGGCGGCGTTGGGACCGGCTTTACTGACAAGATGGCCCGCGACCTTCGCAAGCAGCTGGCAGCCATACCGGCGAAGGTACCGCCGGTCTCGCTCAAGCGGAAGAACGCCGTGTTCTGCCAGCCGGTATTCGTCGCCGAGGTCACCTATACCGAGATCACCAGCGACAGGAAGCTACGGCATCCATCGTTCAAAGGGCTGCGCGAGCTGGCCGACAATGTCGACGTGTTTGAGCGCAAAAAATAGGCCCCGGGGAAGAGGGGCCTAATCAAGGTTCGGGGAACAACTTAAACATAGTGTCCGAAAAAAGGTTCCCGCATCAATCCCGCTCGGCCAAAATTTTCTGCATCCGAGAGAGTTTGCTTTCCGCAATAGCAAGCCGCTGGACAAGCACGTTCGGTCTCTCGGCCTTGTCCTCCATTGAAAAGTCACCGATGATTTCCATCGGGTGGGCGTTCAGGACTTCGCAGATTTGAATCAAGGTTGGAACGGAGAGGCGGTTCGCCCCGCGCTCATATTTCTGGATCTGCTGGAACGTTATGCCAAGCGATGCCGCCACCTTCTCCTGGGAAAGCCCCCGCATTTGACGGATTGTTCTGAGACGCTCACCAATTTGCAGGGAAAGCGCCATCGAGGTTTCGTTCATCTTGGCCATGTATACGCACTCCGCTTCTGAAACTCGGGCCTATATGGAACAAGACCCCTTGGCATCACAACTCGCAGATCTGTGGGTAGACAGGCGCTTTCGAGCGGTGGCGGAGATCACCCCTCGATGCTTGGCACCGAGTAGCGCCACGGCGATTATCTCTGGCGCCGACCGGTGTCATCCCTGAACCGGGCGCACGCCACCAGCCGGCGCCTGTATCCGCACCTCGACATTCTTGCGGCCGCACTTGGCACACTTAGCGTGGCCTCTGATATAGATCGGATGGTCGCGCCCGAGCTTCTTCACAAACGGCTCGATCGAGCTGATCCCGTCGCGGCTGCAGTCCAAGCACCAGAGATTAAACTGATAGCCGTCATCCAGCAGTTTTCCGAGCGTATCTATAATGACCGGCTGTTTCCCACACATGCGCTTTCTTCCTCGATCGAGGTTTTGACTAGCCGCATGTCGTGAAAGGCGCCCGCCAGCGCCGGTGGATCAGGACTTCTTGGCCGTTGGCCATTCGATCCGGTGTTCGAAGCAATACCAGTTTGGTGCCGCCCGTCCGTGGGCAGAGCCGAACGCGCCCCAGTTCCTGCAGCCTGGATGTTCGCATAGGTGCTCGAAAAGCCGCTTTCCGCTCTTTTGGTAGCGCCGATTTCGTCACTCATCCTCAATGCCTTCTGAGAAAATTCGTTCTACAAATGTTCTCATCGGCGCAGAGAGTCAACGACCAGATTTAGGGAGGCGCTTAGTGCGGCTTCCTCGCGAGGAGCACAACCCCGGCACCAAGCTCGAATATTTCGAGATCGGCATTTTCTAGGAAATAGTTGTCTGCAAGCTCGATCAATGCCGTCGCGACTTCCTCGCGTGACCAACCAGACAGTTGCGCTCGATCGGCAAGCGATAGGAATTCGCCCTCCAACGCCTCCTGGCAAAGGAGGTCGCGATCTGGGTGGTATTTTGGATGCTTCGGCGCAGGAATTTTCCGCATGACGTTTCCTCCTGCCGAAGATGGTAGGGAGCACTCCGCGTTCTGCAAGGCTCCGCTAATTTAACGATTCGCCTTCGATCTTGACGCGCCTGTCCGTCCAGCCGCGCCGATAGGCCTCGTCGAGCACGTCGCGCCACATGTCGTCGTCGACCCCGTTTACCCAATTGGCTTGAGCAAGCAGGAAGACCACCACAAAGCAAAACCTCGCGCAGCCGGGCCAGCGGATCGACTCCGGCCTATTTCTTAGGTCCGCAAATCAACGGTCGAAGCTCTTGCACGATCACGCCTGCCTTGGGCGATAGCATCGCGCCGATCCAATTGTCGGAAAATGTTCCAGCCTCATCGACAGGTGAAAGCCAAACCACTTCATTTGTCGCGAGTTCGATTTTCACCTCACTGCCGATCGGACTGCCGGCGACGGTCTGGACGTAGTGGCGCTTGATCGGATGGTCGTTTCCCGCCTCATCGATCAGTCGGTTCTCGCTATAGTCTACCGCGATTTCGCCGATCTCCCCGCTCGACTTGCAATCGATCAGCCGCTCGCACCGAATGACCGAGGTGAAAGCGCAGGTCCAGGTGAGGCCGCTACGCCACATTGGATTGTCTCCCGCACTTGCGGTGGTCGCCGCAAGGAGCAGTGCCGCAGCCAACGGTTTCTTCAGGATTGTCTCATCCCCTTTGGTCCGAATGCATAGTTCGAAGCGATAACGTGGGGCGATCATAAACTATAATTTCTAATGCCCGCAATGGCTCCGTGACCGGAACGATACAACGTTGGCCAATCAAAGTTCAGCTGTCGCTGGATTTCACGCCCATCATCAACTCTTGCAGAGGAACCTTCAGATTCGTGCTTATCCGCGTAATGACCTGCAAGGAAGGGTTGGCTGTCCCATTGAGGATTCCAAAATAGTAAGGATTGGTAATCTCACAGAGACGAGCCATATCTTTTTTAGCCAGCCCGCGCTTTTCCCGCTCGCGCTCCATGACCATCGCCATGTTTCGCAGGATCATCGTCCCAAGGTCTGTGTCGGGCTTCTTACGCTTGCTCGTCGCCATAGGATAAACTATAATTTACTCGTTGCTGTGTTTGATGGGATATTGCCGATGTTTGCCAAAGCTAAGTCTGTAACCGTCCTCGTCGCAGTGTTTCTGACGACCGCCGCGCTTCCCACCCCCGCTTCTGGGAGCGAATGGGGTTGCGAAGTCTTGCTGTGCGCGTCGTCTTCCAATCCCTCTTGGCGCGGTGTTCCCGCCTGCCATCCGCCGATGGCTCGCCTCATCTCCGCGATGAAGAAGCCGGGATTCAATTGGCCGACCTGCCCCGAAGGAGGGACGGGATCGCCAGGCTACGAGAGATATGCGGAATGCCCGGAAGGCTATCAGGTGAGGAGCAGAAGGGACGGCGACGGCTTCCCCAGGAAGGGCGACCTGTGCATCAAGACAGTCAACATTTGCCAAGGCAATGCGCACGGTCTTTACAACTCTGATCGGCAGCGGCGCTGCATACAATCGGTCTCCATTTCTCGGCCTCTCAGGTTAGAGCCCTACTTCTTCGACATCAAGAATGATACTTCTGGCAAAACCGAGCGGCATTGGTTCGGCTTGCACAAGTAAACGGATTCGAGCGGGTAAGGAAGGTTTAATCCATGCGATGTGTCAACCGCCACACCCTTCTCGGCCACGTCTTGAAAGTGAACATTTGCCACCAATCGGAATGGGTTACCACATGGCGACAGCAAGTCGGCGACCGCCTGATTCCAGGTTACGATCCTCGACAAAAAGCGGGCCGAGTGGATCAAGGATAGCGTCGGGCAGGTCTCGTCTATGTCGCTCCCGGATCTCGAATGCCAGCTACGAGCGGGACGGTGAACAGGTTTACACCATCGACGTCATCGCGCAGCATCTTCAACCCGCTTTCGGACAGCAGGGCTCACAACCATCACTAAAACTCGTGGGTGACTTGTCCCTCTGAGCCACCGCCCGTTCCGGTCGCCCGCGCTCGATGCCGCCGGCACGAAGCCTGCCTTCGGCTGTCTCCGCCGATTGCGGTAACGATCGCTTGTCCAGTCGGGTGCTTCGCGCCCGTATAGGAAGCCCGTTCCGGGCCACATCTTTGTTTCCGCCCCCATGACAGCGGTGCCCGAGCCGGTCAAGCGGCCCGTGAAGCCGTTGCATCTTCCGCGCCAGTCCGCCGAGGGCGGACCCGAGAAGATGCACCACCTTCCGCGCCACCCCGCTTGACAGTCTCGCTCCCCGCCGTGGGGCGGGCTCAAGCCCACCCCCCTCTGTCCGGGGGAATGTCAGAGGCCATTCCCCCGGAAAGACCGGGGAGGCTTCGCCCGAAAGGGGCTTCCCTTCGGGAAACGGGAAAACAGGAGACAGACAATGAGCATCTACGCCCGAACCGCCCGCTTCGACACCGGCCGTACCCTGACCGAAACCGAAATGCGCCACCTCGCGCCGTCAATCTTTGCCGTGACCGCCCATGAGAGCCGGTCCGAACGTTTCAAACCCATCCCGACCATCGAAGTATTGCGCGGCCTTATGAACGAAGGCTTCATGCCCGTCGGCGCCAAGCAGTCGCGCAGCCGCATCGAAGGCAAGGCCGATTTCACCAAGCATCTTATCCGTCTGCGCCGCATCGATGACGGCAAGATCTACAGTGTTGGGGACACCGTTTGCGAAATTCTCCTGAAAAACGCCAATGACGGAACCAGCGCCTACGAGCTGATGGCCGGGCTTTTCCGTGTCCGTTGCCTCAATTCCTTAGTGACGCAGACCGGCACCATCGATGCCATCAAGGTCCGTCATTCCGGTGACGTCCAACACAAGGTTATCGAGGGCACCTATCGCGTTCTCGGCGAGGCCGAGCGCACCCTTGCCGCCCCACAGGACTGGTCGACCTTCCGGATGAACCATGAGGAGGCGGGCATTCTTGCGGATGCCGCCCATGTTCTCCGCTTTGGAGACAACGAAGGCGAGACGACCACGCCCATCAGGGCGGAGCAGTTGCTTGTGCCCCGCCGCCACGACGACCGCGCCAATGATCTATGGACCGTCTGGAATGTGGTTCAGGAGAACGCCATTAAGGGCGGATTGCGCGGCGTCGGCCGTGACGATCTCGGAAGGCCCCGTCGTGTAAAGTCCCGCGCCGTTAATGGGATCGATCAGGATATCAAGCTCAACAAAGCCCTTTGGCTGCTCGGCGAAAGGATGGCGGCCCTGAAGGCGTGAGCAGGCAATCAGGTGTGCCGCCGAAAGAGGCGGCGCATCGCCTAGCGCTCGGAAATCCGCCGATTCGAAGGAAGCATTATTATGACCAACCTTCGCACTCTCACCCCTAAAGAGCACGCCACTCTTCAGGCTTACGCGCTCGAAAACGGTCGGCGTTGGAAATCCAAACTCCGCGAGGACTGGATGAATGCTCGTACCACCGGCATCCTGCAGGCGCTTCGCAATTCGCACGGACCTAGCTGGCTGGTGTCCTACTCCTTGACGAAGCGATCACCGCCATCTGAAGGCCAGTAGCCAGTGATCCCCGTAACGGCCGACAAGCGCGTGAGCGTCCGCTTCTCCCGGTCAGGAAATATCGGGAATCCGGTCCGCGATTTTCAGGAGATAGTCGTCGATCGCCTCCTCTATGTAGCTATTGAACTTGCGGCGCTCGATGGCCGCGAGGATCTTCAACGTCTTGTGGACCTCGGCACGAATATGGATTCCGGTGGTGACCTTTTCGGTGTCGCGAAAGCGCTTTCCGGCGATCGGATCGCGGCTTTCGCCCTTGGCAACCAGATCGCGGAACGGGGTGCGGCCGCCATCGTCGGGGCTTATCAGCGCAGGGGAGGCGGCCGGTTTTTCGCGCACGGTCGGACGCTCGCGGCCAGTCGAAATCAGCCCAAGGACGAGATTCTTGCTGTCCGATCCTTCGCTCATAGCTGAGCCTCCTTCGCGGTCGATCTATAGAGAGCGAGGAGTTCGCCAAGCAGCGTTTCCATTTCTGCGATCGCCTTCGGATCCGACCTCGCCGTGGTCTGCAGCNGCCTCCTTCGCGGTCGATCTATAGAGAGCGAGGAGTTCGCCAAGCAGCGTTTCCATTTCTGCGATCGCCTTCGGATCCGACCTCGCCGTGGTCTGCAGCGTTCCGGCCGCGCCAATCGATTGATAGGAGGCGCGCCGCGCTATTGGCTGGGATGCGAGGGCGACCCCACTTTCCCGCAGGATTTCGCGTAGCGGTTCGTGTGCCTTTGCCCGGCCGGTGACGAGATCGTGCTGGTTGATGACGATCATCGCCGCGAGCTTGCGCTTCTGATCCTCCTCGACCACGGGGATGTGATTGAGCGCGAGTTGCATACCGGCGACSACGTCGTCCTGGGTCGTCTGCAGCGGGATCAGAACGATATCGGCGCAGTAGAGGCCGGCGAACAAGTTCTCGTTCGTCGTTCCCTCGATGTCGATGAAGACGACTTTGCCCTGGCGTTGGCGCTGGAGCGCCATTTTGTAGATGCGGTTCGGATCGAGGCAGCTTTCCGCTTCCAGGCGCTCCGGCCAGACATTCATCTGTTTCGACATCGTGACCCAGCGCATCGTGTTGGCGCGGCTATCGGC
>NZ_LMCO01000039.1:0-38032 GCF_001424825.1 Ensifer sp. Root31
CGCAATCAATCCCATCCGCAATCTCCCAGGTCATCAAAACCCGGGGAGAGTGACATTCTTACTTTGCAGGATCAGGACACTTCAACTTTGCGGCTACACGAGAAAATCAGATAAGATAGATTATGGAACATATAGATGTGCCGAAATGCCCGTTTCCGGGCGTATTGCACCTACTCTTGGCTTGACCCAGCCGTTCGCGGCTGCTTATTCGTTCGCCACGAAACCTCGTTTTGCAAGGCCCGATGCGATGAGCGAATTGCGCGTTCTTTCAGATGCTTTCATTCCAGAACTGCCAAACCGCTACAATGGCAAAGTGCGCGAAAACTATGATCTGCCCGGCGGCGAACGCATCATCATCGCGACCGACCGGCTGAGCGCCTTCGACATCATCCTGACGTCCATTCCGCACAAGGGTCACGTGCTGACGCAGACGGCGCGCTACTGGTTCGAGGAAACCGCCGACATCTGCCCGAACCATGTGATCAGTTATCCCGACCCGAATGTCGTCATCGGCAAGCGGCTCGACATCCTGCCGGTCGAAATCGTCGTCCGCGGCTATCTCGCCGGCACCACCAGCACGTCGATCCTGACGAAATATCGCAACGGCGAGCGCGACATGTATGGCATTCGTTTGCCCGACGGTCTGCGCGACAATCAAAAGCTTCCGCAAGCAATCATCACGCCCACCAGCAAGGCCTTCGACGGAGGCCATGATGAACCGCTGTCGGAAGACGAAATTCTAGAGCAAGGCCTCCTGACGAAGCAACAGCTCGATACCGTGTGGAGCTATGCGCTGGCGCTGTTTGCGCGGGGCCAGGCGCGAGCCGCCGAACGTGGCCTGATCCTTGTCGATACGAAGTACGAGTTCGGCACCGACAAGGATGGAACCATCATCCTTGCCGACGAGATCCACACGCCCGACAGCAGTCGATACTGGATCGCCGACAGCTATCAGCAGAGCTTTGAAAACGGCGAGCGGCCGAAAAGCTTCGACAAGGATTTCGTGCGCGCCTGGGTCACCGAGCGCTGCGATCCCTACAGGGATCCGGTCCCGGAAATCCCGAGAGAACTGGTCGAGCAAACGTCAGCTGTCTATATCGAAGCCTATGAGAAGATCACCGGGCGCACCTTCGTTCCGAATCTTTCGGGTGGCACCGTGCTGGAGCGCATCCGCAAGAACCTGGCGCCGTATTTTTCGAAATAGGCCTGAATATTAGATATTTCGAACACGTGAAGTTCAGGCGTCTCCGAGCACGGGGACGTCGACTTCGAATTCGAGACGCATCAGGTCATAAGCCGGCTCGACATGATCAGGCGTTTCACCTTGGACGGTGTCGTAGTCGAGCGGCACATGCATATGCGTCAGAACGGCTTTCTTCGGACGAAGCCGATCGATCCAGCCAAGTGACTGCACCAGCGACAGATGGCTCGGATGAAATTTGTACTGGAGGGTATCGAGCACCAGAAGCTCGAGACCATAAAGGTTTGCGATTGTTTCCGGCGGAAAGTCGCTGACATCGCTGCAATAGGCGAAATCGCCGACGCGAAATCCGAGCGAGTGGATATTGCCGTGAAACTGCATCAAGGGCTGGAAGGTGATCGGGCCACCTGCCCCTGTTATGATCACGGATGAAAGATCGTCGGCGATGATATGTGCGTCGACGATGGGCGGATAGCCGCTTCCGGGCGGCGATTCCAGGCAGTAATGAAACCCTTCGCGAATCCGGCCCATAGTGAAAGCGTCCGCCCAGATCGGTACTCTCTTCTTATTTTCAATGACATAGCCGCGCAAGTCATCGATGCCATGCAGATGGTCCGCATGGGCATGGGTATAGAGCACCGCGTCGATGTGGCGGACATTTGCCGCCACCATCTGGGCGCGAAAATCCGGACCGGTATCGATGACCACAGTCGTCTTGCCGCCATCCGGCGCGATCTGCTCCACCAGCAGAGCGGCGCGCATGCGGCGGTTCTTCGGATTTTTGGGATCGCAGGCGCCCCAGTCCCCGGTGATACGCGGCACGCCAGGCGACGAACCACAGCCGAGAATGGTGAAAGCGCGCCTGAATGCCACGTTAGAGCCTCGGCATCTTGGAGAAGATGCGGAAAGCGTTTTCCGTCGTATGCGTTGCAATCTCGTCCTTCGTCACACCGATCGTATCGGCCAGAACATCGGCCGTGTGCGCCACATAGGCAGGCTCGTTGCGCTTGCCGCGAAACGGCTTGGGCGCAAGATAAGGTGCGTCGGTCTCAACAATCATGCGATCATGCGGAACCGTCTTCGCGATCTCGCGCAGTTCTTCCGATTTCGGGAAGGTCAGGATGCCGGAGAACGACACGTAGCCGCCGAGCTCGACGCCAATTCGCGCCAGATCCGGACCCGACGAGAAGCAATGCAGAAGGAAGGGGAAGGCGCCCTTCCCTGTCTCTTCGGTCAGGATCGCCGCCATGTCGTCGTCTGCCGAACGGCTATGAATGACGAGCGGCAAACCGGTTTCGCGCGCCGCAGCGATATGCCGGCGCAGACCCTCGGCCTGAGCGTCGCGCGGCGCGTTGTCGTAGAAATAATCGAGACCCGCCTCGCCGATCGCCACCACCTTCGGGTGGGCCGAAAGCCGGATGAGATCGTCTGCAGTGATATCAAGCTCTTCATCCGCGTTGTGCGGATGGGTGCCGACGGAACAGAAGACGTTCGGATAAGCTTCCGCAATCGCAAGGATCGTGTCGAACCGCTTCACGCGTGTCGAGATCGTGATCATCTGGCCGACGCCTGCTGCGCGCGCGCGCTCGATGATAGCGTCGCGCTCAGCCTCGAAGTCGGGAAAATCCAGATGGCAATGCGTATCGATAAGCATGCTGATCGTGCCTTATTACGCTTCCGGGGCGACATAGCGTGGGAAGACCGGCTTCGGCGCTTCAAGCGGCGTTCCGGAGACAAGACGGCCGGTCTCGCCGAGTGCCGCAAAGTCGCGCTTGTCGGCTGGGGCTGCCACCAGGTCGAGCAGTTTTCCTGACGATTCCGGCATGAAGGGCTGCAACAGGATGGCAATCTGGCGAACGACCTCGGCGGTGACGTAGAGCACGGTTGCCATACGCGCCGGATCGGTCTTTTTCAGGGCCCAAGGCTCCTGGCCGGCGAAATAGCGATCGGTCTCCGAAACGACCGCAATGATCGCCGCAAGCGCGCGGTGGATCATCTGCTTGCCCATCTCGTCGCGGGTGATCTCGAGCAGCGCATCGGCGGCCGCCAACATCGCCTTGTCTTCGTCGGTCAACGCACCGCAGACAGGAATATGGCCATCGCAATTCTTGACGATCATCGACAACGAACGGCTCGCCAAGTTGCCGATGCCATTGGCAAGGTCGGAGTTGATGCGGGTTGCAATCCCCTCCTCGCTGTAGCTTCCGTCCTGGCCGAAGGAAACCTCGCGCAGGAAGAAGTAGCGGATCTGGTCGAGACCGAAATGCTCGACGAGATTGAACGGATCGACGACGTTGCCGAGCGACTTCGACATCTTCTCGCCCTTGTTGAGCAGGAAGCCGTGGGCGAAGACGCGCTTGGGCAGCGGCAGGCCGGCCGACATCAGGAAAGCGGGCCAGTAGACCGCGTGAAAGCGGATGATGTCCTTGCCGATGATATGGATGTTCGCCGGCCAGAATTTCGCCCGCGGTCCCTGCGGATTGTCGAGATAGCCGGTCGCGGTGATGTAGTTGGTGAGCGCGTCGACCCAGACATACATGACATGACCAGGATCGTTCGGCACCTTGATGCCCCAATCGAAGGTGGTGCGCGAAACAGACAGGTCCTTGAGGCCTGACTTCACGAAGGAGATCACTTCGTTGCGGCGCTCAGCCGGGCCGATGAAGTCAGGGTTCTCTTCGTAGTGCTTCAGCAGCTTGTCCTGATACTCCGACAGCTTGAAGAAGTAGCTCTGCTCCTCGACCCATTCGACCGGCGTGCCCTGCGGACCGTAACGCACGCCGTCGGCGCGCAGCTCGGTCTCGTTCTCCTGGTAATAGGCTTCGTCGCGCACGGAGTACCAGCCGGCGTAGGAATCCTTGTAGAGGTCGCCCGCCTCGCCCATGCGGTTCCAGATGTCCTGCGACGCCTCGTGGTGGCGCTTCTCGGTGGTGCGGATGAAGTCGTCATTCGACGCGTTCAGGAGAACCGCCATCTTCTGGAATTCCGAGGAGTTCCGGTCGGCGAGTTCCTGAGGCGTCACGCCTTCGCGGCGCGCCGTCTGCTGCATCTTCTGGCCGTGTTCGTCCGTGCCCGTCAGGAAGAATACGTCGCGTCCGTCCAGGCGCTGGTAGCGCGCCATTGCATCCGTTGCGATCAACTCATAGGCGTGGCCGATATGCGGCTTGCCGTTCGGGTAGGAAATCGCGGTGGTGATGTAAAAGGGGGACGTGTCTCTCATAAGCGGATTCAATCTATCTCGGATAAAGCTACCGACGCTCTTAGCGCATACGCCGCGCGGAAGGAACCGGGAGATGGCAGAAAAGCCCGCACCGAAGCCGCTGATCGACATCCATTCCCGCTTGTGTGGACGCAAACGAAACAATAGAACAAATAGGAAACAAACGCGAAGGGATCGTCATGTTGCGCCAGCTTGAACGTCAATTCGAAGCGGCATCGGCCCACTACGCCCAAGACAACGGCATCGAGCGGGATGCAGATTGGTTCATGCTCAAGATGCAGGAGGAAATCGGCGAACTGACCCAGGCCTGGAACAAGCACACCGGCCGCGGCAGGCGGCATGGAAAATCAGAGGACGAGATCCAGACCGATATGGCGGACGAGGCCGCAGATCTGCTGGGTCACGTGCTGCTTTTCGCCCACCATCACGACCTGGATCTGGTCGCTGCGATCAAGCGCAAATGGAAGTTTCAGGTCCAGCTATAGCGCCGCCTTGACGTCGTCCAGCAGCGAAAGAATGGTTTGCTTGCGATCGAGATTATAGGCGTCGCTGATGGTGAGGCGTTCCCCGGTCGTGGCCGAAAGCCGGGCGAAACGCTCGGCGCGCATGATGTCGCCGGCAACGGCCGCATCGCGGGCTTCGCGCATCAGCCGGCCTGTCAGCAGCGACGTGAAGAAATCGAAGATCGTTTCGCTGTCCTTGGCCGAAAGCACGTCGGCAAGTTTGTGCATGTCCTTGCGGATCCCCGGCCCTTGCCCCGCGAGGATCGCCTCGAAGGTCGCGGTGATTTCCAGACCGCCGTAGTTGATGAGCTTCAGCGCCTCCGCCACGCTGCCATTGGCAGCGGCCAGAACGCGCGCGGCATTTTCGCTCTCAAGATCGAAGCCGAGATGACCGAGCGCCTGGCGCAGCGCCAAAGGCTCCAACGGCTTCAGCCGCAGCGGCAGGCAGCGCGAACGGATGGTTGGTAATAGCTTACCCGGCGCGTGGGTCAGCACCAGGAACAGCGACCGACGCGGCGGTTCCTCGAGAATTTTCAGGATGGCGTTGGCGGCGTTCCGGTTGAGATCGTCGGCCGGGTCGATGATGACGATGCGCCAGTTGCCGGTGCCGGATGTCTGCGAAAAGAACTTGCCGGCCCTTCGCACCTCGTCGACGGTGATGGCACCCTTGACCCTGCCCGTCTTCTCGTCGACCGGCCGCGTCAGATGCAGAAGATTGTGCGATGCGCCGGAGGCCAATTGCCGGCCGACGATCGAGGCCGGGTCGGGATCCTCAAGCCTTTCGGGCGCAGTCGCGGGATCCGGGTGATTGAGGATGTGGCTGGCGAAGCGAAACGCAAGCGTCGCCTTACCGATACCCTCCGGCCCTTCGATCAGAATGGCGTGGTGTCCCTTGCCCGAACGGTAGCTCTGGGCCAGAAACGCTTCCGCCTGCTCATGACCAAACAGCCGGTCGTTCTGGACCGGCGCGATTGCCCCTTCAAGTACACCTGGCGCTTCCGACGTCATGGTGCGGACCCCGCATTCGAAGGCCCGGAGACTTCAGCGTTCGCAAGCAAGCTCTCTAGCAGGCCGAGCACCTCTGCGGCAATCGCCTCGGCGGATTGCGTCGCATCGATAACCCGGCACCTGTCCGGATCCGCCCGTGCGATATCGAGGAAGGCCTCGCGGCGCTTTTCATGCGTCTCAAGCTCTTCCTTCTCGAAACGATCCGGGCTGTCATCGCCGGCGCGGCGTTGGGCGCGCTCGAGACCGATAGTCGCCGGCAGATCGAAAATCACGGTCCGGTCCGGGACTACGCCATTGATGGCAACCCGCTCCAGCGTCTCGACAAAGGCCGGCTCCAGATTGCCGGTGATGCCCTGGTAGACGCGCGACGAGTCCATGAAACGGTCGCAAAGCACGATCGTTCCCCCAGTCAGCGCCGGCCGGATGACCTCTTCGACATGATCGCTGCGCGCCGCAGCAAACAGAATGGCTTCCATTCGGACGCCGAAGGCTTCGGCCGCCCCCGAAAGCAGCACATGGCGCACCGCTTCGGCCCCGACCGATCCGCCCGGCTCGCGCGTCGTCAGCACCTTGTGGCCGAGCGCGCGCAGAGAATCGGCGAGCAGGCGCAACTGGGTCGATTTGCCGGCCCCTTCCCCGCCCTCGAATGTTACAAACAGACCTTTTGCCAGCGGCACAATGCTTTCCTATATCGGCATGCGATTTGGCTCTGTTTAGCCGATTGGCCCACCCGATGAAACCGCCAGAACCGGTTTTGTTACAGCCAGAAGAAGAAGAGTTCCTGCAGAGCGTCGAGCGCGCGGCTCGCCAGTGTCCCTTGGCCCACTGCTCCCGCCGTCTTGACCGGAACCTCGCGTAGCAGCTTTTCGCCGTTCCACAGTCGGACGACACCGACCTCGGCGCCGGCTTCCACGGGAGCGCGCAACGGCCATTTGTAGACGACACGGGCCGTCAGGCGTTCCGGGTTGTTGACCGGCAGCAGCACATCAACCGGCCCACCAGCGACAAGCGCGACATGGGAGGCCGCACCGCCGTAGATACTGGCCTCGCCGATCGCCTCGCCATCAGCAAAAATTCGCCGCTTTTCGAACGCCGTCATCGCCCAGTCAAGCACCTTGCGGCTTTCCTCCGTACGCTCCTTATCGGTATCGAGCCCGCCCATCGCGAGATAGACACGCCGGTCGCCACGCTGCATCGATGCGGCCAGCGAAAAACCGTAGCCTTCGGCAAAACCCGTGGCGACACCATCGACCCCGAGTTTGGCCGCGATCAACGGGTTCTTGTTGCGCTGAAGGATCTTGTTCCACTCGAACTCAGGCTGGGCGTAGAGCCGATAGAGATCGGGGTGCGCCTCGTGCAGATGACGGGTCAGCGTCACCAGTTCGGTCATAGTGATCCGGTTCTGGGGATCCGGCAGACCTGTGGCGTTACCGAACGTGGCGATAGGCATGCCGAGTTCGCGAGCGCGGGCCGTCATCTTTTCGGCAAAGGCGGTTTCGCTACCGGCCATCCCCTCTCCGAGGATGATGCAGGCATCATTGGCAAGCTGAACGGCCACCCCTTGCAACAGATCGGCCACGCGAATGCGCGACTTCAGCGCAGCAAACATCGTCGAAGTGCCGGATGGGGCGCCGCCCGTGCGCCACGCGTGTTCGGAAACGTCGAAGGCCGTTTCGGCCGAAAGCTCACCCTTGGCGATGGCCTCGGCCACCACTTCCATCGTCATCAACTTGGCAAGAGAGGCGGGCGGAACCGGTTCGTTCTCGGCGCGGGAAAACAGAACGGTGCCGGTTTCGGCATCCACCAGCAGGATCTGCTTTGCCTTGGTGTCAAACGCCACCGGCGGCGTCTGAGCCGCTGCCGCACTCGCGAGCAACGCCGCAAGGCCGAACGTGACCGTAAGCATCATCAAGCGCATGGGAAACTCCGGTTTCCCATTGGGCATAGCAGCGTCATCAGAATGGTACAACGCCCCAGGTTACCTGAGCGAACCGGTTCTGCCTTGGCGCTTCGCATGGGCAACGATGGATTCAGGCGTAAGCGGATTGGTCTCGACCATGATCGCTTCAAACGGCGATTCCGCATCGCTTACCCGCACTTCCACATAGGCGGCCGCATAGGCCATGTTGCCGTCAGGCATCGGAATGTATTCCGGTCGCTCGCGCGGGATCGGCCCGATTTCCGGAAGCATGACGAACTCGCTCAGCGACGGCGGTGCTGCAAATTGCGGGACAGGTGCAGCCAACGCCGTTACCGTACCGGCGGTATCAAGGGACGATTTCGGCGGAATGACCAGCGTTCCCAACTGGTTGCGCATCGGCTCATTCGAGGCGACCATCACGCCGGTTGCGATCTGGCCCTCCGGCATGACGCCCGGACTGCGGTCGCCCTTCGTGACATAGGACGCCATGAGATAGGGCATGTCGTTGCCTTCAAGCGGTGCGCGGCCGACATATTGCACCCGAACCTTGGCACTGCCCTTCTGCTTGATATCGAGCAAATCGGCTGTCTTCGACGAAACGTCGATGATGCGGCCATATTCATAGGGACCGCGATCGTTCACACGAACGATGACGGAAGTGCCGTTTTCGGTGTTGGTGACACGCGCATAGCTCGGCAGCGGAAAGGTCGGATGCGCGGCGGACAGATGAAGCTTGTCGTAGACTTCGCCATTGGCCGTCAGGCGACCATGAAAGGCCGAGCCGTACCAGGACGCGACACCGGTCTTGTTGTAACCGAAATCTTCCTTCGGCTGGTACCACTTGCCCTTGACCTGATAGGCTTTGCCGACCTGAAAGCGGCCGCCGCCCTTCGGAATATTCTTGCCGGTAGCGACACGGGGGCTCGCCTTCACGCCATAAACGGACTCAGCAAAGTATTCTTTGCTTCTCGACTTGCTCTTCTTGATACTGGACGTCGATCCGCAAGCCGCAAGCGTTGCGCAAAGCACAGGGACCGCCGCAAGGCGCAGTCCCTTGATCAGATATGCCGCATTTTTACTGGATGTCATCTGTCCCACAACATCATTCGAATAAGCCGTACTCGAAACCTTCCACTCGTGCCCCCAGCGGAAATCTCGGCGTCCCGAAACGGAACAGTCGATTAATCATGACAGCAACAAGGCAAAATTGCGAACCGACGAATGGCTGACGGCTCGAAATCTCCAGTTATGGTTTACGAATGGTTACCCGGACAAAATGGGCAGCGGATGCGCCAAGAAAATCTTTCCGCCCACGCATGTTAAATCTTGCAAAGCAGCAAGGCTTCGCGCAATAACGCCCTGCCCGGAGGAGTGGCCGAGCGGTTTAAGGCACCGGTCTTGAAAACCGGCGTGCGTGAAAGCGCACCGTGGGTTCGAATCCCACCTCCTCCGCCATGGCTGTCTCATTTTTCGCCACCCATTATTGCGCTCGGTCGCCAAGTGAATGCTTTGGCGGCGAACGCATACAAGTTTTGCGAGTATTCCCCGATCATAGCCGCAGCATTGACGGCGCTTGCAAGGCGGTGGCTCGACCCGCTTGCCATCCCAGATAATTTGAGGGAAAGTCTGATTCCGGCCCATCGAGCCCTGGGCGATCTCCCAGAACTAGAGAAAACCATGCCTCTTAAATATTTGACGACAGCCGCTTTTCTCGCGCTTCTTGCGCTTGCCGGATGCGCAAGCACCGGCGGCAGCAACACGACCTATGCGCAGTGGCAAGGTCCAACACCTGTACCCGATCCGTCTGCGGCGAGTCCCGGCGGTTTCCGGCTCAGCTACTAACTTGCGCTAGTATACGCGTGTCGGACGGAGCGCATCGCGCGCTCCCATCCCCGGCCGCGCGATTCCAGTCGCATAGAGCTATTGGCCGCGAGATATTGTGATCGCGGGGCGATACAGGCGCCCATCGTTTGATCGGACGCCAGTCCCGGTGGAGCCCCTTCCGCTGCTTGATCCTATACTTCCAGGGAAATCGTCGTGAATCGCCGCATCACCGGTGGAAAGTATTGACTTCAATTATATTAGATATTCTTGATATTCAGTCCTCCAACAACCGAGGAACTGAACGATGCCCACCTACATCATTGAACGCGACGTCCCAGGGGCCGACAAGCTCAACCAGGACGACCTTTGCGCATTATCGGCAAAATCCAATGCTGTCGTCGCCGATCTTGGCGTACCATATACATGGATCACCAGTTATGTCGCCGGCGACAAGATTTACTGCGTCCACGAGGCATCAAGCGCCGACGTCATTCGCGAACATTCGGAACGCGCCGGAT
The DNA here is from genome assembly GCF_001424825.1 of Ensifer sp. Root31. NCBI lineage: Bacteria > Pseudomonadati > Pseudomonadota > Alphaproteobacteria > Hyphomicrobiales > Rhizobiaceae > Ensifer > Ensifer sp. Root31. Next base: position 10,196 of record NZ_LMCO01000039.1, read on the forward strand.
TTCCGGCGAACAAGATAACCGAAGTTGCTGCCGTCATAGGGCCTGCGACAGCATCCCAGGGGCGCAACGGTAAGTGACCGAAGCGACGTTATCATCGCAGTGCCCGGACACCGGGCACGAATGCGCGACGCAACGCCGGCAAAACAGTGATCCACCGGCACCGTCATTGACTTACGGCGGTATCAATGCAGGCTGGTTTGCCGGCATTCGGCGCCCATGCAGGGTTCCCCGGCACACCTTCCAAGGAGACGATCATGGCAAAAGGTCAAGTGCGAAGTAACCGCGAGGTTAGAAAGCCAAAGAAGGACAAGACTGTCAAAGCCGCCGTTGTGACGGAAGGCTCACAGGTGAAGCTGGCCGGCAGCAGTTTCTCCCTGGGCAAGAAAGACAAGAAGTAAGACGGTCGGCTTTAACCTCTCGAACTAACGACACGAGAGAGATATCCGTCAGTGGCCAGTCGAACTGGGGTGCGCAACGTCTCCGCGACATCCCGGCGCGACTGGTCGAGCACCCGCGGTCAGATGCCGGTTTCGTAGCGCGTTTGAACGTCGTATGTATTTGGCTGGAGATGCGAAGATCGCTACAGGCGGATGCCGCTGGCCACTCGCACTCCATTACGGCGTCCAACATCATCGGAAGCATTTGCGGCGGGTATTGTTGATCAGCTGCCAGCGCCACGCTTTGAGGCGGGCGCCGGAAAATCGAAAACGCCAACGCACCTCACGCCAATCTTTGTGCCTTCATTGCCACAGCTTGAGCACCAGTGCTCGCCTTTCGCAAAGAACTGTTGAACACGGCACAGTGCCCGGCATGCTTGCTGGACTTCGGAACGAAAGCACGGTTCACATCGTTAACCAAACCATCGCCGCCACCTCTGATCTAGTGGACGTTCACCGTGCTTGCAGCCTTGCTTATCGCCTCGATTATCGCATCGCCTAACATCGCCCTCAGCGCTGCCACGGTCGACGACCTGCAAGCCGACTTCGAAACGGCCGTGCCCTGCCAGCAGATAGACGGCCGGAACGTTTGGAAGGGAACGATCGCCTACTACATCCAGTCCTTCGTCTATCAAGGCGACACGCCGGTCGCGACCGAAGCGGCCGACGCTGTGCTGCCGGAGGACAACTCCGCGGAAACCGTCAAGGAATTCGAGGACGCCTGCTCCGCGACGCAGCCGGCCTGATTCAGGCCTCCTCTAGCAGATCGCCCATCGATATTTCTGCTGATCCCTTGATGGCAGGCTATTTCCACTGCGTCCCATCGGCCGCGGCGCAACCGTGCGGCGGGTGTCCGTTGCCAAATGTCAGCTTCAGCCGGTCACAACCCCATTGATTGAGCGGCCCGGGCATCGCCGCATTCAACGCGATACCAACTTCGTCAAACGGGCTCTGCTTGTTATCCACGTATTGATACCAGCGAAACCCAAGGATCGCGGTCGCGGCGACAACGATGGTCAGCAAGATTTGAATCAGCTTCGTCATTAAACCCTCATTCCATAAACGGAAGGAGGCATATCAGCCTCGCGCGGCGCGTGCAGCGACGAGTTGGTCAATCTGCGCTTGATTGAACCAACATTCACAGAATTTTAGGCACTTGCGGAACACATATGGAACAGATAGTGTCTGTTCTTGATTTGTTTCACGCCTCTGGAGCGACTTGCCATGCTGACCCGCAAGCAACAGGAATTGCTTCTTTTCATCCATGAACGAATGAAGGAGTCCGGTGTACCGCCGTCCTTCGACGAGATGAAGGATGCACTCGACCTGGCATCCAAGTCGGGCATTCACCGGCTGATCACAGCGCTCGAGGAACGCGGCTTCATACGCCGGCTTCCCAACCGCGCCCGAGCGCTCGAAGTCATCAAACTGCCGGAAGCCTATGCTGCGAGCGCGCAGCCCCGTCGCGGGTTTTCGCCGAGCGTCATCGAGGGTAGCCTTGGCAAACCGCCCGCCCCTGCCCCCGCGGCGAAAACGCTGCCGGTTGCCGACAACAGCTCCGTGTCGGTTCCAGTGATGGGCCGCATTGCCGCCGGCGTGCCGATCTCGGCGATACAGAACAACACCCACGACATTACCGTGCCGCTCGATATGATCGGCAGCGGCGAGCACTACGCCCTTGAAGTGAAGGGTGATTCGATGATCGAGGCCGGCATTTTCGATGGCGATACGGTGATCATCCGCAATGCCACCACGGCCAATCCCGGCGATATCATCGTGGCACTAGTCGATGACGAGGAAGCAACGTTGAAACGCTTCCGGCGCAAGGGCGCTTCAATTGCTCTAGAGGCCGCCAACCCGGCCTATGAGACGCGCATCTTCGGGCCTGACCGGGTCAAGATTCAGGGCAAGCTCGTCGGCTTGATCCGCCGCTACCACTAAGCCCGTCTCACGCCAGCGCAATTCGAGGAAAAGTGCGGAGCGGTTTTCCGCCAGGAAATGCGTAAAAACAAATAGATAGAGCGCCTAGTGACTCCGTTTAAACCGGAAACGCTCTAGCCGCCTTCATGCCGGCCAGCCGCTCTCTTACTTCAACGTCTCGCCACATAGGGTAGCGAGACGGAGATTTTCGGATCGAGTGTTTTTCACGCTCGACGGATTTTACTCGTGAATCGAGTACTCGCCCAACTCGCAGAGATCCTGCTTGTCTTCAGTCGTGTCGAGACCGGAACCTTCTTCGAATTCAAAGCGCATGTCGTATTTGCAGACATCACGTCCGTCGGCGATGGTAATTTCCATGCTTTCGCCCGGATTAAGCACCTGCCGCCCGAAGACGTCGTCTTCCCACTGATCAACACCGACCGGCGATGTGTAGAAGTTCGTCAAAACGGCATTCGTCTTGTTCTTAAGCTGAAAGACGAGATCCTCAGCGCTTGCGGTGGCCGTCGTTACGGCAAGAATGGCAAGAGCAGTCAGGGCGATCTTATATTTCATTTTATGTCTTTTCCTCCATTGTTGGCTTTGTTTGACACTACCTATACGGGTCGCGCTGTTGGGATATTCATTCCCAGTTCTGTCTAGAGACAATATTTTCAGCACTGACAATAGTGACCGAATCACCATTTCGGGGCGCGTCCTCGCAAGGCCATGTCGTTGGCGACTGCGGACGTTCGCAAACTGGCGGGCAAGCGCAGCCCGGTCGAATTGCGCTTTGAAAACAGTGGTTGGCTGCGATGCGGGCAGCCTCGCTGCGCGTGTTGGACGCGCCGCATTGGCCCATGTTCCTTGCCCCCCGAAAACCGTACCTGCGTGCCGGCAGCATGTCCTTTGCGCAGGCACGCACAGCGTTTCACTTTCGACAATCGGGCTGCTATTGACGGAGAACCGCTTTAGCCAATCGCGCAGGCGCTGGGTGACTTGTTGCTTTCATCGTGCGAGGGGCTGAATCACGCGCTCGCCCGCCCTATCTACGTCACACTTTCGTTGACGCTCGCAACGAGCACGCGGCCGCTTACGCCACCGATGGCCGGTATTTCGACCGCCTTCGGATCTGCGTTCGCCTTGAACCTCGCGTGGGGCGTCGACCGCCAGCGGCATTCGCCGCTGCCAAACCTGTTGAGCGTGTGGCCGATGGCGCTCAATTCTCCTGAACGGAAACCCCGTCCTGGCCAATCTTGATCTCTACGCCGGTCGGTTTTGTTTCCTCGCGGTAGACATAGGCGCCGAGACCAATGACGGCGACGGCGAGCATGGCAATGATCAGATAGAGCCCATTACGGTTCATTCAGCAATTCCTCGCTTGGGTACGGTATGGGTAACTAGGTTCGTACCCAAGAAAGGCAACGGTGCGACGCGGACTGTTCGCTCCTCGCGCGGATGATGCAGGACGGATGCGAACGGCCGTAGGCTTTTTCTCCGCACGATCCGTTGGCCGAGCGCTCTTGCGACGCATCGGCTCGGGCCGCGGAACGTCCCCGACGTGGAGCACGAAAGCGTGCTGGCGCACGTATCGGGCACTTGGTCTGAATATGTGCCCGATGCGCGACGAGACGCCTCGTACCCCGCGCCTGAGCCCAATCGGCTGATGGCCCTACAACGAACGGCCTCAACGGGAGTGCGGTCCTCTGGATTGAGACTGCCCCCGAATGCGCTTGAGCACAAGCAACCCACCTCATAAGAAAGCTCATCAAATGCGCTTCAAAATCAGATGGATGATTGGATGAATCTCGATGTTCAGAACCTTGACGGAGCCTGCCACTGCGGAACGGTTCGCTTCAATGTGAAACTGAAGAGCGGCCTCCGCACCGCCCGCCGTTGCACTTGCTCCTATTGCCAGTTGAAGGGCGCGGTTGCCGTCTCTGCCGCCAAGGACGGGGTCACGGTTCTCTCCGGCGGCGAGGCACTCACCAAATATCAGTTCAACACGAAGGCTGCAGAGCATTACTTCTGCTCGAAGTGCGGCATCTACACATTCCACAAGCCGCGCGCGAACCCGGATTTCTACGGCGTCAACGCCGCGTGCCTTGAAGGCATAAGCCCATTCGATTTCGAGGAGCTACCGGTGAACGACGGCATCAACCACCCGATGGACACGAAGGGATCGACCGGCCCAAGGCTCGCAGGAACGCTCAAGTTTATCCCGGCGGAGTGACGACAGGCGCGGCTGGCAGGACGCCGGCCGCAGCCGTTCAAACTGCTGCACCCTGAATGAGGGGGGCGTTCGTTGCGCCGCCAAGACGTCGAAGATCTGCTCGCGGAACGCGAACGGGCGCGCTTGACGAGGCAGAGTGTTGCCAGAAGCAATGGGGATGGAATCGGCAATCTGCTGCTTGGATCGAACGTCGAAGAGGGAGATAACGGGAACCAATTGCCACACCAAGAGGAATGTGTGGCAGCAGATGAAATCCTGCAGTCCAAATAGCGAAACTAATTCAACTACTTAGGAGTGGCTTTGGAGGCCTCGCCCGGAATTGAACCGGGGTACAAGGATTTGCAGTCCTCTGCGTCACCACTCCGCCACGAGGCCTCATCGACTGAGATTATCAAGTCGTGGCGAGCGTTTAGAATGAATATAGAAAGAGCGCAAGAGGGGATTTCTGAAAAACGTCCTCAGGCATTTCTGAAATTCCATCTTTCTCCAACTCTTCCACAGGCTTACCGATCCGGCCCCATAACGGATCGCCGCGAACCCCTTCGACGACAGGCGGCGGGCGCTATACGGCAGCGTCCGACACGAGGCAATTGGATGGATTTACCATTTCGACAGACGGCCCGAATCTTCCGTCCAACCCTTCTTCCGACGTCGCGGGGCGCTGCTACCTTGTACACCGTTTCACGGTAAAGCTACCTTGCACCAAGATTCTTCAGGGAATTGGACGTTGAATCCAGAGTTGATCATCTACCCAAGCTCATACTGACGGTAGTTTTCTGTGGAATGTGCATTGCGGTCGCAATCTGGCGTCTATTCCAGCTCGCGGTGACCGGCCGATTGGACATGTCGCCAATTTTCCCGAACCTTAAGGCAGATTTCCGAGCCAATCCCATCAAGCTGCTTCTAGCAAGCTCTCTTGTTGTGTTCTTTCTGGCACTATCGGCTCTGGGGTTGATAATCGGTATTGATATCGCGCTCGGTGGATAACTTAGACGGCTACACGCTTCCGGCCCTCATCATTCTCTCTGATGACGCCGAGCACCGTCTAACACCAGGGCTTGGGCTGTCCCTTCCAGGGCCGAACCAAGCCCTCCGATACGAGCACGGCGCCGAGAGAGCGGCCGTCGCGCATCACCACGCGCAGCTTTTCGCTGTTCTTGTCGTCGCTCCTGCCGATGGCCTCGATCAGCCTGAACTCGCCGGCGTTCAGCAACTCGCGCAATCGCTGCTTGGCGTAGAAGCCGCGGGCACGTTCGCTATCGCAACTCGCCTGCTTGATTCGCGGTGCATCGACGTCGGCGACACGGATCTCCTCGCCCTGGTAGCGGAATGTTCCGCCGTCGACGACGCAATTGTCGTTGCGGGTACCGCAGAAATAGAACTGATTCGCCTGGGGCTCGACGGCCGTGGGCTGCGCGATCGGGCGCTCGACGGGTGTCGGTGCGGCCAACCCGACATTGACTGCGGGTATCGGTCCGTCGACAGGCTTCGTCTTGTGCGTAGCCGAGGGCATGGCGACACGGGCCTGCGCCTTCGGCCGATTGTCCGACCTGGATGTGGATGTCGACTTGGGCGCCGATGCGAACACATCCGAAACGCCCGGCAGATCCCGCAACTGTCCACGGTGGTCGTACGCAACAACGCCGCCGACTGTCAGCACCGCGGCGAGATACCAGGGCAGCATTCCGCCCTTTTTCTTTGTCCGGCTGCCGCGGCGACGCCCGCGGCTTGTCGTGGTCTTAGCCATTCCGCCCCATCCTTAATCCGGGCGGCATTATGCTGCCGATCCGTTGCCGAATGGTTTTCAACGACAGCCCGAATGCGGGAGTTTGCGCACAAGTCGGTCGGGAGGACGCGGCGGTCCATGACTTTCATTCGATTGGAGCCGCCGCCACATCGTCGCCGACGAAGGAGCCGAATAGGCTCGGCTTCCGTGTAGCGTGAGCTTGTGGCGCCCTGTCGAAGCGAGGATCGCCCTCGCGAACGAATCATCGTTCCTTCGAAGACCCCGTCCCGTTGCGTCGGCGCGCCCACCAGACTGCGAACCTTCGGCGGCGGCGGCGTACTGAAGGAATATCGTGCGAGAGGATGAGTAAGCCCAAGGGCACCATCCAGAATCCGAGCACGGGCAGAAAGCCGAGAAAGCCGCCGAATATCAGCAGCCCGCCAACCAGCATGCGCAGCAGTGGTGATTCCGGCAGCCTCAGGCGCCATTTGCCAAGCACGATCTGCCGTGTGTGCGGGTCTATGCCGAAATGCGTCTGTTTTCTGTTTTTATGCATCATTCCCTATCCGGCTGCCTTTCCCACAATTGGGGGCTTCTCCACAGGCTCGCAACAAAACTTCTCACTTTTTTTAAAAAAACAGCTTGGCAAATCGGAAAAGCATTTGTATTAGCAGCCTCACTTCTGCAGGACACGCCGCGCAGATGATCCCTGGTAGCTCAGCGGTAGAGCATTCGACTGTTAATCGACAGGTCGCCGGTTCGAATCCGGCCCGGGGAGCCAGTTTTTAAAGAGCCATTCGCGGTAACGCCCGAATGGCTCTTTTTCATTTTGCGGCTATGGTGCCGGCGACGCCTTCCTCCTTCCTCGCCCCCGGGAATGTCATGAGCGCAAATCCCACAACGCCGATTCTGGTCTGGTTTCGTCGAGATTTGCGCCTTCAAGACAATCAGGCACTTGCCACCGCGGCGCAGACGGGTGGACCGGTGATTCCGATCTACATCAATGAACCGGAGGAAAGCGGCAATGGGCCGCTTGGTGGCGCGCAGCGTTGGTGGCTGCACCATTCGCTCCAGGCATTGCGGGCATCGCTGCGGGCACACGGCTCCGACTTTATCCTGCGGACCGGTGCGCCGTTGGATGTGATCGCCGAGATAGCGCGGGAATCGGGCGCGACGACCGTGTTCTGGAATCGCCGCTACGACCCGAGCGGAATAGGAACCGATGCGCCGTTGAAGAAAGCGCTCGTTGAACGCGGCTTCACCGTCAGCAGCTTTGCAGGGCAACTGTTGCATGAGCCGACACGGCTCCTCACGAAGGGTGGCGGCCCTTATCGCGTGTTCACGCCGTTCTGGCGTGCGCTTGAGGCCAGCGGCGAGCCGGCGGCGCCGATTGAGACGCCGGAAATGATCAGAGCGCCTGTGAGGTGGCCGGCATCCGAGGAGCTTGAACGGTGGAAGCTCTTGCCGACGCGGCCGGACTGGGCATCGACGTTCGCCGAAATCTGGACGCCGGGCGAGCAGGCCGCTGCCGAACGCCTGCACAAATTCGTTGAACATGCCCTTGCCGGCTACAAGGCTGAGCGGGACGTCCCTGCAGCGCAAGGTACGTCCATGCTCTCTGCGCATCTTGCCTTCGGCGAAATCTCTCCGGCGCAGATCTGGCAGGTCACGCGTGGCCTGACGGAAACGCCGGTGGACGATGTCGTCACTTTCCGCAAGGAACTCGCCTGGCGCGAGTTCTCCTACAATCTGCTGTTTCACAATCCGGATCTCGGCCGTCAAAACCTCGATCGTCGTTTTGATGGCTTTCGCTGGCTGGACAATGACGAACAGTTCCACCGCTGGACAAGGGGCCTGACCGGCTATCCGATTGTCGACGCCGGCATGCGGCAGCTCTGGCGCCACGGCTACATGCACAATCGCGTCAGGATGATCGTCGCCTCCTTCCTGATCAAGGACCTGCTGATCGACTGGCGACGCGGAGAGGCGTGGTTCCGCGACACGCTGGTCGATGCAGATCCGGCCTCGAACGCAGCAAGCTGGCAATGGGTGGCGGGGTCCGGCGCCGATGCCTCGCCTTTCTTCCGCATTTTCAACCCGGTGCTCCAGGGCGAGAAATTCGATCCGGAGGGGCTTTATGTGAAGCGTTTCGTTCCGGAGCTCGCTGATCTCGAGGCGCGTTATATCCATCGACCATTCTCGGCCCCCTCGGCAGTACTGGCTGCCGCCGGCATCGAGCTTGGAGTCTCCTACCCCACCCCCATCGTCGACCACGCCTTCGCGCGCGACCGCGCGTTGGCCGCGTTTCAGGAAATCAGAACCTAAAAAATCGCTACAACCGCGCCGCCACCGGTACAAATCCATGGTTGGCCTCTCGCAGGATTATCGCTAGGCTCACGTTACGGATGCAACGATTGCCGGAGGGTGGTTTATGCATGATACAGAAGCCTGCTTTGCCGAATTCGACAACGCCGAGCACCTTTCGACTGAAAATCTCTCGCAGGTGCTGAAGGACTTTCCGCTCAAGGCCCAGATGGTCCTGCGCGGCCTCGTTCACCTTGAGGCCGGCGCGCTGGCGCTCGCTTTGCCCAACGGTCGGCGGCTGCTGGTCAAGGGAAAGGTGCCGGGGCCATGCGCCGCCGTGACACTTCACAACTGGAATCTTCCGCACCGGGCAATCACCGGTGGCACCATCGGCGCCGCGGAAAGTTATATAGACGGCGATTGGGACAGCCCCGATGTCGGCGCCTTTCTCGAGCTTTTCCTTGTCAACGCAGACATCGGCAACAGATTCCCTAACCGGGCGCGCGGGTTGATGCGGCTGGTGGAAAAATTCCTCCACTGGCGCAATGCCAACACCAGGACGGGCGCACAGCGCAATATCTCTGCCCACTACGACCTCGGCAACGCCTTCTACCGTGAATGGCTCGATCCGAGCATGACCTATTCGTCGGCACTTTACGCTAGCGGCGCCAACGATCTGCAGTCGGCCCAGACTGCCAAATACCGGGCACTGGCCGAGGCGACGAATCTACGGCCCGGTGACCATGTGCTTGAGATCGGCTGCGGCTGGGGCGGTTTTGCAGAATTTGCGGCGACCGAGATCGGCTGCAAGGTCACCGGCCTGACCATCAGTCGCGAACAACTCGCGTTTGCCCGGGAACGCATGCACAGGGCCGGCGTCGCCGACCGCGTCGAGCTGAAATTCCAGGACTATCGCGAGGAGAAGGGCCTCTATGACCGAATCGTCTCGATCGAAATGTTCGAGGCGGTCGGGGAAAAATTCTGGTCGACCTATTTCTCGCAGCTGAAGCGCTGCCTGAAACCCGGCGGCAAGGCCGGCCTGCAGATCATCACGATCAAGCCGGAAGCCTACGAGGAGTACCGCTCCAATCCGGACTTCATCCAAAAGTACGTTTTCCCCGGCGGCATGCTGCCGACGCGCGAGCATCTGGTCGATCTCGGGCGCAACGTCGGTCTGCGAATGATCAACGATTTCGGCTTCGGTGGCGACTACGCCCGAACGCTCGGCGAGTGGCGGCAGCGCTTCTGGTCGGTGTGGAGCCGGATCGAGCCGCTCGGTTTCGATCTGCGCTTCAAGCGCCTGTGGGAGTTCTATTTCTACTACTGCGAAGCCGGTTTCCGCGCCCGCAACATCGATGTCCGTCAGATCGTCTTCGAATGAGGCTCGCCGCCGCTACAGCGCCGCGCGTCTTATTAGACGCGCAAAGGTCGCTGTAGCACTTTGAATGGCTGCAAGTTTTTATCCTTAAATCGAATAGGATTTAAGGAAACATGCAGTAGGCTTTACCGATCGTCCGACAACGCCTATGAGGCAACCGATCCAGATCTTTTCTTGAAGGTTCCTCATGCGGCTTGCATGGTTTTTCCTGGCGCTCGCGATCGCGACTGAGGTGGCGGGCCTGACGGCGATGAAGGCCGCATCCGCCAATGGCTCCTATCTCGGCCACGTAGTGATGTATGTCTCCATTGCGCTTTCCTACGTCTTCCTGGCAAAGGCCGTGAAGACCATTTCCGTCGGCGTTGCCTATGCCATCTGGGAGGGGTCCGGGGTCGCGATCATTACGCTCGTTTCGGTGTTCGTGTTCGGCCATGTGCTGACCGGCCGGGAAATGCTGGGCCTGTCGATGGCGGTGGCCGGTATCCTGCTCGTCAATGCAGGCGAACACCGCGAAGAGGACGCTCCGGCCACGGAGGGAGCCATCGATGAGCGCACCTAGTCTCTATTTCGTCTTTGCCGTCATCGCCGGCATCCTCGACATCGCTGCCAATCTCGCTTCGACCAAATCGAATGGCTTCGCGCGCCGCGGCTGGGGCGCGCTTTCCATCGTTCTCGTGCTCGCCGCCTTTGCCTTCCTTGCCGAAGCGGTCAAGGGCATGGAACTTGCGATCGCCTACGCGGTTCTCGGCGCGACCGGGATTTTCGGCACGGCCATTTGCGGCCGCCTGCTCTTCGGCCAGAAGCTCAAGCCGATCGGCTGGGTCGGCCTCGCCCTGATCTTCGGCGCAGTACTGGTGCTTCACACGGCCTGATGTGGCCGCCCCTTGGCGCTCGTGCGGGTGTTCGTCGCTTTTGGCGGCGTCGCGCCTTGCCGGGTCAGCCGGTCAACGAGCGCGAAGTAGGCACCATATGGCAGCAGGCGTGACAACTTTGCGATAGTGATAGAGCGCTTCGGGAAGCTGACTTCGAAATGCTTCGACTTCAGGCCCTCGACGACGTGCTGAGCGGCCTCGTCTGCACTGACCATGCCGGACCTTGCAAATCCAAGCCGCGGCGAACCGGTCGTGTCGACAGGCCCCGGATTGATCAACTGCAGGCGAATGCCGATCCGGTCCAGATCGAGCTTCAAGCTCTCGGCCAGATTGATCAGGGCCGCCTTCGTGGCGCCATGGGCGGCGTTGCCCGGCAAACCGCCATAACCTGCAGCCCCCGACACGATGGCGATGTGGCCCTGCCCCCTTGCCTTCATGTGGGCCACTGCCGGCAGCAGACAATTGACGACACCGTTCACATTGACCGCAAAGCTCCGCTCAAAAGCGTCGCGATGCAGATCGTCGCCCCTCACCGGGATTGTCACCCCCGCATTGAACACGGCCAGAGACAGGTCGCCGTGATCATATTCGATCGATGCCAACACACGTTCCATATCCTGAGGGTCGGTGACATCGCCATCGAGAACGATGATGCGGCCGTCGGCGGCAGCTTCCTGTTGCAGGGCCACCAGTTTTTCGTGATTTCTGGAGGTGACGACCACCGAATAGCCGTCTCGCACCAGCCGCAATGCCAGCGCTCGGCCTATTCCCGAACTCGCTCCCGTTACCCATGCCAACCCATGCTCGGAATTCGTCTTGTGCATACTCATTGCCCATACCTCGGCACGCACCCGCCCGGTGCACGCTCAACTCAAGGGGCCGGCGAATGACACGCCCGGCCCAGACCAATCCCCCTCCAATATCCGGCGCGCACCCAGAGCGGCCTCGACCCTAAGCTTTCCCCTCGAAGACGTTTTTTGTTCGGGACAGGGCAGCGGTGAAACGCTATTTCTTGCCTGGGAAACAGGCTGAGCCGAAAACACGCCAATATTTCGGCGATCCGGTGTCGTTCTCAACGTTCGCCGGCCACTCGGCGTTTTTCTTCGGTAACGCGGCTCGCTTCAGCGGCCGTTCTCAAGCACGAGGTTCTGCAATGGCCATTCTTCCGTCCGTTCTTGAAGCAATCGGCAACACGCCCCTGATCCGGCTGAAATCCGTATCCGAGGCAACCGGCTGCACGATCCTCGGCAAGGCGGAGTTTCTCAATCCGGGACAGTCGGTGAAGGATCGCGCCGCGCTCTGGATCATCCGGGAGGCGGAGAAGGCCGGGCAGTTGAAGCCGGGGGGCGTGATCGTCGAAGGGACTGCCGGCAATACCGGCATTGGCCTTGCCCTCGTCGGGCAGGCACTCGGCTATCGGACCGTCATCGTCATTCCGGAAACCCAGAGCCAGGAAAAGAAGGATGCGCTGCGTCTTCTTGGAGCAGAGCTCGTCGAAGTGCCGGCTGTGCCGTACAAGAACCCGAACAACTACGTGAAGATCTCCGGTCGCCTGGCCGCTGAACTCGCAAAGACCGAACCGAACGGCGCCATCTGGGCAAACCAGTTCGACAATGTCGCCAATCGTGACGCCCATGTCGCCACCACGGCGCCTGAAATCTGGCGCGATACGGACGGCAAGGTCGACGGCTTCATCTGCTCTGTCGGCTCCGGCGGTACGCTTGCGGGCGTTGCAGAGGGCCTGCGCGCCAAGAACCCTGCGATCAAGATCGGCCTTGCCGACCCTGATGGTGCGGCGCTCTACAATTACTACGCGCACGGGGAGTTGAAGGCGAGCGGAAGCTCCATCACCGAGGGCATCGGCCAGGGCCGCATCACCGCCAACCTCGAAGGCTTCAGTCCAGACTTTTCCTACCAGATCTCCGATGCCGAGGCCGTGCCGCTGGTCTTCGACCTGATCGAACGCGAAGGCATTTGCGTCGGCGGATCAACGGGCATCAATATTGCCGGCGCCGTCCGGCTCGCCAAGGAGCTCGGTCCGGGACATACGATCGTGACGATCCTTTGCGACTATGGTAACCGCTATCAATCGAAACTCTTCAACCCGGACTTCCTGGCCTCGAAGGGCCTGCCTGTTCCGGCCTGGTTGAAGGGCCCCTCAAGCATCACCGTTCCATACGAATCAGTCGGATAAGATTTGCGATGACAAAGACCGTGACTGCCCTCTTCCGCGAAGATTTCTATCTCTCGACTTGCGAAGCAAGTGTCACCGGAATTCTGGAGGATGGCGGGATCGAGCTTGATCAGACCTGCTTCTACGCCACGTCAGGCGGACAGCCGGGCGATAGCGGCTTCCTGGAGCGCAGCGACGGCAGCCGCATCGACGTTGCCGTTGCCCGTCATGGCGCGACGAAGGACATCATCATCCATGTCCCGGCGGAAGGACAGCCAGCGCCTGATATCGGCGAGAAGCTGGTCGTGCATATCGACTGGCCGCGCCGCTACCGGCTGATGCGCATGCACACGGCTTGCCATCTGCTCTCCGTCGTTTGTCCCTTCCCGATCACGGGCGCAGCCGTAGGCGAAGATGAAAGCCGGGTCGATTTCGACATGAGCGAAACGATCGATAAGGACGAGGTGACGGCAGCGCTGAGGAAGCTCGTCGACGAGAACCACCCGGTCTATCTGCAGTGGATCACCGACGAGGAACTCGCAGCCAACCCCGGTATCGTCAAATCCAAGAATGTACGCCCGCCCGTCGGGCTTGGTCGCGTCAGCCTTGTCTGCATCGGTGAAAACTCGGCGATCGACAGCCAGCCCTGCGGCGGTACACATGTGTCGGAAACCCAGGAAGTCGGCGCGATCCACATCGCCAAGATCGAGAAGAAGGGCAAGGAAAACCGCCGTTTCCGCATCCGCTTCGGCACGGCAGACGACCGCCAGACAATCTGAACAGGAGATACGACCATGACCAACAACAAAAGCGCTTACGTCGTTTCTCCGGACTGGTTGCAGCAGCGGCTCAACAATCCCACCATTCGCATTCTCGATGCCGCCTGGTATCTGCCAGCCCAGAACAGAGACCCGAAAGCGGAGTACGACGTGGGCCACATTCCCGGTGCCGTGTTCTTCGACCAGGATGCGATCGCCGATCACACGAGCGGACTGCCGCATACGCTGCCGACGCCGGAAGCCTTCGCCACGGCCGTTGGTGCGCTCGGTGTCAGCGAGACCGATACGATCGTCGTCTATGACGGCCCGGGCATCATGACCGCGCCGCGCGTGTGGTGGATGCTGCGCATCATGGGCGCAAAGGACGTCTATGTGCTCGATGGCGGCATGGACGGCTGGAAGAAGGACGGACGCCCGGTGACGACGGACGTTCCCTCGCCCACGCCCGTCACGTTCAACGTTACTTTCACGCCTTCGGCGGTAACCTCGCTTGAGCGCATGAAGGACATCGTGCAATCAGGCAAGGTCCAAATTGCCGATGCGCGGGGCGCCGGGCGCTTCCTCGGCGAAGAGCCAGAGCCGCGTGCCGGAATGCGCTCCGGCCACATGCCGGGCGCGCACAGCCTGCCTTCCACCACCTTTTCCGAGAACGGCAAGTTCAAAGATCTCGACACGCTGCGCAAGACATTTGCCGAGGCGGGCGTCGACCTTTCCAAGCCCGTGGTGACAACCTGCGGCTCAGGCGTCACGGCAGCCATCATCACGCTGGCGCTGCAATCCCTCGGCCACACCGACAATACGCTTTACGACGGCTCCTGGTCCGAATGGGGTGGCCGCGCGGATACCTCCGTTGTGACCGGCAGCGAGTGACATCATGCGCCCTCCCAAGCTCGCCTCACTGACTGCCCACGTCACCGAACTGGAAATGACGGCACCGCCCAAGCAGAGCTTGCCGATGCCGGTCAACATCCAGACGGCAATCCTGCGCGTGTCCGACATCCCGCTGAATTACTATCGGTTCCTCTATCTGCGGGTTGGCAAACGCTGGCACTGGGCCGATCGTATCCGCATGAGCGACGAAAAGCTGGCTGCGCTACTCGCCGACAAACGCACGAGCGTTACCGTGCTCTATGTCAACGGCGCACCTGCCGGCTTCTTCGAGCTTCACCAGGCCGATGACAACGTCGTCGAGCTGACGCATTTCGGCTTGATGGAGCACGCGCTCGGGCTTGGCCTCGGCAAATGGTTCCTGCTGCAAACGCTGTTTGCTGCGTGGACCTTGAACCCGAGCAAGGTTACGGTCACGACCAACAATCTCGACCACCCACGGGCGCTCCAGCTCTATCAGCAATTCGGCTTCTCGCCCGTCGCCACCCGCGAAGCGACCATCGAGCCGCTGACGGACGAAGAACTGCTGGCCTTCGCTAAGAATCTCTGACGTCCGCACGGCCGCAAGTTTCGGGTGTCGCCGCCGCACCAGGCGGGGCACAGTGCGCATCAAATGATCCCTATTGATCTGGAGATGCACGATGGCCCTGCGCTACATACCGATGTCCACCGATCAGGCCGAGCGCCTAAGACAGGGTGGCAACGATGCTTATGGCAACCCGCCGGAACGCCAGATATCCGATGGCGACGGCGTTCCCTGTCGGCATTGCCTTGGCAACGTCGATGCCGGCGACACCTATCTGATCTTCGCGCTGCGGCCTTTTACGTCGCTGCAGCCCTATGCCGAGACCGGTCCGGTTTTCATGCATGCCGACGAATGCCCGGCATATAGCGACGAAGTTCGGCCGCCCATCCTGACGTCGAGCAAAGACTATCTGCTGCGCGGCTACGGCAGCAATGAGCGCATCATCTATGGGACCGGCGGCGTGGTTCCCGCCGAGCAGCTCGAATCTCGCGCTGAAGCTCTGCTCTCCATGCCTGAGGTCGCAAGTGTGCATGTCCGATCGGCCAAGAACAATTGTTATCAATGCAGGATAGAGCGCCCCTGAAGCGTCGGTCCGGCCATGGCCGGACCGACTTCGTTAGGGTTCAGGCGACGTTGAGCACCGCTTCCGGCGCGTAGGCGTCGTAACCGAGTGCCTCGGCAACGGGGGCGTTGGTCACCCGTCCGCGGTGAACGTTGAGACCGGCACGCAGGTGCCGATCTTCCGCGACTGCCTTCAGACCACGATCAGCCAGTTGCAGACCGTAGTGCAGCGTGGCGTTGTTGAGCGCATGGGCTGACGTCACCGGGACGGCGCCAGGCATATTCGCGACGCAATAGTGGACGATCCCGTCGACCTCGTAAGTCGGGTCCGAATGGGTGGTCGCGTGCGATGTCTCGAAGCAGCCGCCCTGGTCGATGGCGACATCGACGATGACGGCACCCTTCTTCATCCCGGTCAGCATTTCCCGCGTCACAAGCTTAGGTGCGGCAGCGCCTGGAATGAGAACGGCTCCGATGACCAGATCGGCAGAGAAAACCTCATCCTCGAGGGCATCGATGGTGGAGTAGCGCGTGTGTATACGACCGCCGAAGATGTCGTCGAGCTGGCGCAGACGAGGAATAGAGCGATCGAGGATGCTGACATCAGCGCCAAGTCCAGCTGCCATTCTGGCGGCATGGAGGCCGACGACGCCGCCGCCGATAATCGCGACCTTGGCGGGAAGCACACCGGGCACACCGCCGAGCAGAATGCCGCGGCCACCGTTGGCCTTCTGCAGCGATGTCGCACCGGCCTGAATGGCCAGGCGACCCGCGACTTCCGACATCGGCGCCAGAAGCGGCAAGCCGCCGCGCTCGTCCGTGACGGTTTCATAGGCGATGGCCGTGACGCCCGAATTGAGCAGACCCTTGGTCTGTTCCGGATCCGGCGCGAGATGCAGGTAGGTATAGAGAATTTGGCCCTCGCGCAGCTGTGCCCATTCGGAAGGCTGCGGCTCCTTGACCTTGACGATCATGTCCGATTTTTCGAACACATCCTTTGCCGTCGCGACTATCTTCGCGCCAGCGGCACGGTAGGTATCGTCATCCGCGCCGATCCCCGCTCCTGCCTTGGTTTCAATGATAACCTCGTGGCCGTGAGCGACATATTCACGTACCGACCCGGGGGTCAGGCCGACTCGGTATTCATGGTTTTTGATTTCCTTCGGGCAACCGACACGCATCGCGCGTTCCTCTCCTGTTGTGGGCAATTTTGCCTCATTGACACGCCCTCAGCAAAACACGCGGCGAAACGAATGTCCTTGCAAAGATGTCTCCGCGGAGGCATCAATTTCGAAGAATATTGCGTCATTGTCCGAGCTATTGGTGGAAATCGCGAATGAGTGAACTTGATGCCATCGATCATGCGATTCTGCGCATTCTTCAGCAGAACGGCAGGATTTCGAACGCCGATCTGGCGGCCAAGGTAGGGCTGTCGCCATCGGCCTGTTCGCGCCGGGTCGATATCCTGGAGAAATCAGGCACCATCAGCGGCTACCACGCCCGCCTCGCCCACAAGGCGCTCGACTACCAGATCATGGTGATCGTGCATATTTCCCTGTCCGGGCAGTTCGCCAAGACGCTGGCCGAGTTCGAGGCAGCGGTAAAGCTCTGCCCCAATGTTCTCGTCTGTTACCTGATGTCGGGCGAATACGACTACATTCTGCGGGTCGCGGCCAAGGACCTGCAGGACTACGAACGCATCCACCGAGACTGGCTTTCCGCCCTGCCCCATGTGGTCAAGATCAACTCGAGCTTTTCCTTGCGGGAAGTGATCGACCGGCCGAACGTCGGCATATACTGCGATAGCGTTAGCGGCCGACGACGCAATCGCGACCACGCGCTTTCGCTGAATAGAGCCTGAGATCAGCCTCAGACAGCAGATGCGCAATCGCGACACCATCGTCAGGCGTGGACGACAATCCGATGCTGACGGTCACGGCTTTGCCATCGGGGGTGAAAACACCAGCGGACACCGCTAGCCGGATGGTCTCGGCATGCCTCAGCGCATCGGCATGCGACAATCCCGGGCACAGCACGACGAACTCTTCACCGCCATAACGAAAGAGCCGATCTCCCTGGCGCAAGCGTGCTTTCATCACTTCCACAAGCTTCTGCAGGATGCGGTCACCCTCCTGGTGGCCGAAGCGATCGTTGACGCCCTTGAAGTGATCGACGTCGATGATCAACAGACTGACCGCAGCTTTTGAGGCTACGGCAGCGCGCAGCATCTGCGGCCCTTCGATATCGAAGCGGCTGCGGTCGAGACATCCCGTCAGCGTGTCCTGGCCGGACCGTGAAAGCAGGTCTTCATAGCGTTCGCGGAAAGTCAGATCGTTGAAGATGTCGCCGAGAGGCCGGTCCGACATCGCCAGGAACGGATGGCGCGAAACATTGAGATAGAGGCCGATAGCGATGGCGTAGAAAGTCGCGGCCAGCATTTTCGCGATCCATCCGCCCCACAGCACCTCCATAGGCGCATCGTTCAGCCAGTGCAGAGCCGCGTAAAATGCCAATTGATCGAAGCTCAGGATCACGACACCGCAGATCAGGAAGCGGACGGTTACGAAGCGGCGCAACCATTTGCCGAGACGCTCGTAGAGCAGGATGATCAGGAGCGTATCGAGGTAGAGAACCAACGTCCCCCACACCATCAGCCCGCCCATTTCATCGATGAAGGCGATGTCGGCCGAACGGCCCGGAACAATCGAAACAGTCTCGTGCTGGCGCAGCAGCAGGCTGAGGATGACCGTGAGCAAGTTTCCCGCGAGCAGACCATAGATCGGCTGACGGACGGTCGCGGCATCCTCCTTCACGTAAAGCAAGAGGATGATCATCAGCTTGCCGGAGAAAAGCACGACCGATCCCGGAGAGACGATCCCGAACGGCAATTGCACGTAAAAGACCGCCGCCAGATAGGTTTCGATGAAATGCATCACGCCCAGGCCGCGACAAAAACGCCGAGACCCAGCCGGGCACGAAGCTGCAACAACCAGATCATCGCCGTGACGTAGACCAGTGCTTCGCCGACGAAAATAATGAGATTGGCGTTGGGCATGCTGTTGAAAAGGTTCCGGTTTCGCCAGACAAACCGTTAGGTGGAAAGCTTAAAGAAAACTTTAGCTCGGTTGCAGACGGACCGGAATTGCAATGCGAGAATCAACTGCTTTGCGAAGTGTTGCCTTTCCGGCATAGTCGCGACCAACCCACCGTGGTTCGCATGTCAAATCAGAAACCGCGGATTGCACACGCAATGGCATTCATCAATGGAGGGCAAGCATGCAATCGACGACATCCCCGTTCCACCTCTCGCGCCGCTCGCTTCTGTCCGGCGTCGCCGCCGCCTCGGCGCTGGTAATGCTTCACCCCTTCTCCGCACGTGCTGCCGCCAACCAGGCGCATCTGCGCATCATGGAAACGACCGACCTGCACGTTCACGTCTTTCCCTACGACTACTACGGCGACAAGCCGAACGACACGCTGGGGCTAGCACGCACGGCCTCGATCGTCGACGCCATCCGGGCGGAGGCAACCAACTCGATCCTCGTCGATAACGGCGACTTCCTGCAGGGAAACCCTATGGGCGACTACATCGCCTATCAGCGTGGCATGAAGGATGGTGACATCCATCCTGTTATCGCTGCAATGAACGTGCTTGGCTACGATTGCGGCACGCTCGGCAACCACGAATTCAACTATGGCCTTGATTTCATGTTCAAGGTGCTGAACGGCGCCAACTTCCCGCTGGTCTGCGCCAACCTGACCAAGGGCGCGCTCGCCGCCGATGCCCGACAGGACCAGCTGTTCCTCAAGCCCTACGTCATTCTCGACCGCAAGGTGAAGGACGGTGCCGGCGCCGAGCATGCGATCCGGGTCGGGCTCATCGGTTTCGTGCCTCCGCAGATCATGTCCTGGGACGCAAAGCACCTTGAGGGCAAGGCCAATGCCCGCGATATCGTCACGGCGGCCCAAGCCTGGGTTCCGCAGATGCGCGAGGAAGGTGCCGATATCGTCATCGCGCTTTCCCACTCCGGCATCGGTCAGCAGGACTACGCCGAAAACCTCGAAAACGCATCGGTTCCGCTGGCCGCGGTCGAAGGCATCGACGCCATCGTGACCGGGCATAGCCATCTCGATTTCCCCGGTCCGAAGTTCGCCAAAATCGCCGGCGTCGACAATGCCAAGGGGCTGATTTCGGGCAAGCCCGGCGTCATGGGCGGGTTCTGGGGTTCGCATCTCGGCCTGATCGATCTGCTGATCGAACGCGAAGGCGGCGCCTGGCGCGTCATCAGCTCCACCAGCGAAGCGCGGCCGATCTACCGGCGCGAGGACAAGAAGGTGATCGCCGAGGTCGCCGAAAAGCCGGAAGTGCTGGCGGCGGCACAAAAGGAACACGAGGCAACACTTGCCTATGTTCGCACGCCGGTCGGCAAAAGCGCGGTGCCGCTCTATTCCTACTTCGCCCTGGTCGCCGACGATCCGTCTGTCCAGATCGTCAGCCAGGCGCAGACCTGGTACATCAAGGACATGCTGAAGGATACGGAGCACAAGGATCTGCCTGTGCTCTCCGCTGCGGCTCCATTCAAGGCCGGCGGTCGCGGCGGCGCCGACTACTACACCGACGTTCCGGCCGGCGACATCGCCATCAAGAACGTCGCCGATCTCTATCTCTACCCCAACACGGTCCAGGCCGTCGTCATCACCGGCGAGCAGGTGCGCAACTGGCTGGAAATGTCCGCAGGCATCTTCAACCAGGTGAAGGCTGGAGCCTCGGATGCAGCCCTGATCAACGGTGACTTTCCGTCCTACAACTTCGATGTCATCGACGGCGTCACTTACCAGATCGACCTGTCCGAGCCGCCGAAGTTCGACAAGGACGGCAATGCCATCAACCCGTCAGCCAATCGTATCAAGAACCTGAACTTCAATGGACAACCGATTGACCCGGCGCAGAAATTTGTCGTCGCGACGAACAACTACCGCGCCGGTGGCGGCGGCCATTTCCCTGATATCGCTGCCGACAAGGTGGTCTTCGTGGCACCCGACACCAACCGCGACGTAGTGGTTCGCTACATCATTGACCAGGGAACCATAAATCCGGCGGCCGATGCCAACTGGACCTTCGCGCCACTCGCGAACACCAGCGTCACGTTCGACAGCGGCCCGAAGGCAAGGCAGTTCCTGTCGCAGGTCAAAGGCGTGACGATCGAGGATGCGGGTGAAGCCGCAGAAGGATTCGCCCGTTTCCGCATCAAGCTGTGATGCCGAGTGCCCCCGCAAGGCGGGGGTACGTCCCCTGGCGTGGAGAACGGAAGTGCCGCTACCAGCAAATGCCAAAAGCGGCAATGCGGATGCTGAAGCAGCCATCAATCTGGACGTGAGTGAGCCGCTTGCGCTTACGATGGACACGAGCTCTTGACGCCAAGTCACTGCAATATTTTTATAAATCGGACGTCGCGGCTTGCCGCCAACAATCAGACTTGCCGCGACGGGGCGTCGTCAGAAAACAACGACGGTCCGGTCTGGTCGATGATCTGGCGGCCCTTGCGGAAAGCGGCATCGATCGCGTCTTGTTCGGACGTGAACAGATCGGCCCGGATGAAGCTGCGCACCCGCACGTCGCCTTCGGCGATCGTCTTCTCGATGCTGCCAGCCAGACGGAACTGCGAGCCTTCGCGCATCGGTGTCGCGCGGATCGTGCACTCTGCATAGGCTTCGGTTTTTCCCGATGCGCCTTGAGCCTCGTTTTCGGTGGAGCCGGAGCGGCCGAACAGTTTTGAGAAAAATGATGCCATGAGCAAGACTTAGACGCGACGGCGAAAGCTGTCAAAGCCAAAGTGTCGATGTCGACCCTCTGCCATTACGTCTCCGGCCACCAGCCGTCAGATGATCAGATTGGACAGGATCTCGTTCTCGGTGATGTCCTGATACCGCAGGCCGGCAGCGTCGAACCGCGACTTCAGGATCGGGAAATTCTCCGCGTGCTTGGTCTCTATGCCGATGAGGATCGAACCGAAATTGCGCGCGGACTTCTTCAAATATTCGAAGCGCGAGATATCGTCCTCGTCGCCGAGCAGGTTGAGGAAGTCGCGCAAGGCACCAGGGCGCTGCGCCATGCGCAGGATGAAATACTTCTTGAGCCCCGCATGCCGCATCGCCCGCTCCTTGACGTCAGGAAGACGCTCGAAGTCGAAGTTGCCGCCGGAGACGACGGCGATGACGGTCTTGCCTTCAAGCTTTTCGCGACCGATCGCGTCCAGCGCCGTGATCGACAATGCGCCTGCGGGCTCGAGCACAACGCCCTCGACATTCAACATGTCGATGATCGTCATGCAGATCGCGTTTTCCGGAAGCAGCATGACCTGGTCGGCAGAGAAGCGGCGAAGAGCCGCAAAATTCAGATCGCCGATCCGCCCGACAGCTGCGCCATCGACGAAGTTGTCGACTTGGTCGAGCGTGACAAGACTGCCGGTCTCGAGGCTCTGCCGGAGGCTCGGCGCGCCTGATGGTTCGCAGAAGACGAAATGGTCGGCGGCGACATCATCCTTCAGATAGCCGGTGACGCCGGCCGACAGGCCACCGCCACCGACCGGAAGCACGACGAGATCGGGCCTGACGCCCTCGGGCAATTGCTCGGCGATTTCAGCGGCAACAGTCGCCTGCCCTTCGATGATGTCGAGATGATCGAACGGCGGCACCATGACGCCATCGATCGTTTCCACATGCTCGCGCGCAGCCTTGTAGCATTGGTCGAAGATGTCGCCGACAAGGCGGATCGTGATGAACTCGCCGCCGAACATGCGGGTCTTGTCAATCTTCTGCTGCGGCGTGGTCACCGGCATGAAGACGACGCCAGGAACACTGAAATGCCGGCAGACGAAGGCGAAGCCCTGCGCGTGGTTGCCTGCCGAGGCGCACACGAAGGTCTTGCCCGTCGCGCCGGCACCAAGCACCTTGCGGAAGAAATTGAACGCGCCTCTGATCTTGTAGGAGCGAACCGGCGAAAGGTCCTCGCGCTTGAGGAAGATGTTGGCGCCGTACCTGGCGCTCAGATGTTCGTTCAATTGCAGCGGCGTGGCCGGAAAAATATCACGCATCGCCGTGGTTGCGTTGTCAACATCCTGCTTCGTCACGTGAGGTCATCCATTGAGTTTGCCGATGGCAGCCGCTATTGCACATTGCAGCGCTCGAGGCCATCGCTTTGACTCGAATCGACCGGCGGTGGACAATGTAACCGCTTCGCGCCTCGCCAGATCACGTAGTTTCATTTCCAGGAAATCGAACGTTTGAACGCAACCCTGATCCGGCATGCTGTGCACATCGCAGCGATCCTCGGCCTCTACCTGTCGGTGGCGATGCTCGTGCCGGCGATGGTCGACCTCTATTACGGCCATCGCGATTGGCAGATCTTTGCTGTATCCGCCTTCATGATCGGCGGCCTTTCGGCAGCGACGTTCATGGCGACGCGCATGGGACCGCCGCCGTTTTCGAAGAAGTTCGGCTTTCTGCTGGTCAACCTGCTCTGGGCGGTATTTTCAGTCGTCGGCGCCATCCCGCTGTGGCTGTCTTCATTGAAGCTCGACTTCGCGCAGGCGCTGTTCGAATCCGTCTCCGCCATCACGACAACCGGATCGACCGTCATCGTCGGGCTCGACGATGCGCCGCCGGGACTGCTCGTCTGGCGCTCGCTCTTGTGCTGGCTCGGCGGCATCGGCATCGTCGTCCTTGGCCTGTTCATCATCCCCTATCTCCGGGTTGGCGGCATGTCGTTCTTCAAGATGGAATCCTCCGATACGAGCGACAAGCCGTTCGCTCGCGTCGCAAGCTTCAGCCGCGCATTCCTTCTCATCTATATCTCGATCACGGTTCTCTGCACGATCGGGTACAACATGACGGGCATGAACCGGTTCGACGCGATCAATCATGCGATGTCGACGGTGGCGACGGGCGGTTTCTCGACGCATGATGCGTCATTCGGCTATTTCGGCAGTATCCCGCTGCTCTGGACGGCGACCTTCTTCATGGCGCTCTGCAGCCTGCCGTTCTCGATCCTGATCGTGCTTGTCGTGCGCGGCCGCCTCGACGCGCTTCGCGACCCGCAGATCATCGTCTTCCTCGGCTATCTCTCGGCCTTCTCGATCGCCGTGGCGATCTATCATCGCCTCGTCAGTGGCGTCGAGTTTCACCTGGCGCTTGCACATTCCTTCTTCAACATCACCTCGATCCTTTCGACCAGCGGCTATGCGAGCGAGGACTACAGCCTGTGGGGTCCCTTCGTGGTGATGGTCGCTTTCATCGCAACCTTCATGGGCGGCTGTTCCGGATCGACTGCCGGCGGCATCAAGGCCTATCGCTTCGTGGTGCTCTTCAACGCCATCCGCTCGGGCCTCAACAAGCTCATCTACCCCAATGCGATCTATGCCGTACGTTACGGTAACAACACTGTTGATGCCGATACGCAGCGCGCGATCTTCCTGTTCTTCACCACCTATATCCTGCTGTGGGTGCTGGGCAGCCTCGGCATGGGCGCGCTCGGCTATGATTTCATAACCGCGACCTCAGCGGTCATCACCTGCCTTTCCAATGTCGGTCCCGGCCTCGGCAGTCTCATTGGCCCGGCGGGCAACTTCTCGACACTCCAGGACCCGGAGCTTTATCTCCTGTCGCTGATGATGTTGCTGGGTCGTCTGGAAGTGCTGACCGTTCTGGTGATTCTGACGCCGATCTTCTGGAAACATTGACCATTGCCGCGCCGGCCCTATCGTCTTGACTCGATGCGGCAAATGCCGAAAGTCGCATCCAAGGGACAAAGGGGAACGTCATGGCGAAACATCGGTCACTGCTGGCGGTGCTAACCGCCGCAAGCATGCTCTGCATAAGCGTCGAGGCAAAGGCCGGGCCGCTCGTCGACGCCGCGACCAAGGCGGAACAATTGGCGACCTCCGGCGACCCGGCCAAAGCACGGGAACTCCTGCGGCAAGCGGTCGGTGATTTTTCGCAAACCCTGCCGTTCTCCATCGGCAAGGCCGTCTTCATCACCAAGGAACCGGCTGGCTATGCCATGTACGAGCCCAAGGACGGGACCGTCTTCAAGACCGGGGAAGCGCTCGTATCCTACGTCGAACCGGTCGGCCTCACCTGGAAGGACGCGGCCACCAAGGGCAAGTTGGAAACGCACTTCACCGTCGATTTCGACATCCTCAATCCCAAGGGCGATATCCTTGCCGGGCAGAAGGCATTTGGCGACTTCACCTTCACCGGTTACCTCAAGAACCAGGAGATCTATTCGACCCTGACGATCGACGTTTCCGGGGCTCCGGTCGGTGACTACGTGCTGCGCTTCCATTTCAACGATATCAACAGCGGCAAGACAGCGACGATCGATCAGCCGTTCAAGATAGCCGGACCGTGAGACAATGCCTGACATGATTACGACGATCGGCTTCGATGCCGATGATACGCTTTGGCAAAACGAACAGTTCTATCGCCTGACCGAGGCGCGCTTCGCCGAACTGCTCAAGGACCATGCCGACACGGAAAGCCTGCCCGCACGGCTGCTGGCCGCCGAAAAGCGCAACCTCGGCCTGTACGGTTTTGGCATCAAGGGCTTCGTGCTGTCGATGGTGGAGACCGCTGTCGACGTGACGGACGGGCGCGTCCCGTCATCGGTGATCGCAGAAATCCTTGCGGCCGGACGCGAGATGCTGGTCCACCCGGTCGAGCCGCTGCCACATGTCAAGGAAACGCTCGAGACGCTTCATGGCACCTTCCGGTTGGTGATGATTACCAAGGGCGACCTCTTCGACCAGGAGCGCAAGCTCGCCGCCTCTGGATTGGGCGATTACTTCAACGCCGTCGAAATCGTCAGCGACAAAACGGCCGCCACATACGATCGCATCTTCACACGCCACGGCGACGGCCCGGCGAAAAGCCTGATGGTCGGCAACTCGTTGAAGTCCGACATCGTCCCTGCCCTCGAGGCCGGCAGTTGGGGCATCTATGTGCCGCATGCCCTCACCTGGGCATTCGAGCATCACGACAAACCCGACAGCCATCCGCGCTTCCGCGAGATCGCCGATCTCGGTGGTCTGTCGGATGCACTGCAAACGTTGCCCGACGACAGCGCCGCGCGTCTAAATAAGACGCGCTAAGGTCGCTGTAGCCCTTTGAATTGCTGCCTGTTTTTATCCTTAAATCGAATAGGATTTAAGGAACCATGCAGTAGGGCTCTCGCCTGGACCAGAGCGGCTTTGACATCGTAAGTTGCGATGACGAGGCTTGTGGTCCTGCGCTTTAGGGCGACCCGAAAAGAGCTATGAAATCCGAACGAATCGGAGAAAGCTGCGGGAAACCGAAAGGCACGTTGAGGGAGAAACAGTTTGGCGGAGCTATTCGGGGCCACTGTCGCCATGGCGTTCACCAGCATGCTGATCGGGTGGATTGTCAGGAAGCTTTCCTCCACGGGCGTCTTTGCATCTCGCCTTGTCGGCTTGGCAATAATGCTGTTCATCGCACCGCCGATCTACATTTTCGCGTCAGGCGGCCCGTATTTCCAGGCATTCTTCGCCTATAGCCTTGGAGCACTGCTTGCTGGCGCGATCTTCTATTGTCTGCGCCAGAAGGAAAAGGACGCATAAACTCCGCCCGATCCAAAGCGCCTTCCGCTTTGCGGCCGTCGAAATAGCCCGATCCACGGCCCGGCAGCGGGCCCGAAATTGCAATGCAGAGCGTATGTGCGCGTGCAGACGACCGGGTATCGCAGAGACGCTGGCAGCCATCGCACCGCTCGCGGAATCGGCCAGATCTGTGTTATGTGCCGCCATCAATCGAAATCGAGGTGATCGACATGGCCGAAAATTGGGAAAAGCCCGTAGCTTTGGCCCTGGAGGGACCGGAGAAATACACGACCATTACGAACACGACCGAAGCGTCCTGGGCGATGATCGAGGACTGGCCGCTCGAAGACAGCGCGCTGCTGACACTGGCACTCGATACGTGTGCTGCCGTGATCGAGGGCAAGCAACCGGCAGAGGCCGCCCGCAAAGCCTTCATCGATGCTGCGCGCGAAGCGGGCATTCCCGTCCGGGAGTAACCTTGCGCCCCGGGATAGAGCCCGGCTTACCCCTGTTACAAATGTACCTAAAGCGACGCGCGTCTTATTAGACGCGCAAGGTCGCTGTAGCACTTTGAATTACTGCAGGTTTCCTTAAATCGAATACGATTTAAGGAAAGTAGGTCGCCCTCCGGTGGATCGGCACTACCGGCTTCAAAGGCAAATTGGTCGCGCCCAATATAAAGCGACGCCTAAAACATGCCGAACGAGGCGCGAACATCCACAGTACGAACCCGGCCTACCCTTCCCCAATAACCCATTTGAGGGAGGAACAATTGGTGAAAGCGCCGGCAGCGGCTGAGGTCGTCCGGCTGCTCCAAACTCACCGTGAGGCTCACGCTATCGGCCAGCAAGAACGCGACAATCAAGTTTGGATGCAGAACCGCTTCGCCTTCGGACGATCCGCAACAATAAAGACTTCTGAAGACGCCATTTTTCGTTTCTCGACAGCCATTCGACAGCTGCCGTTCAGCTTCAATTAAGCCTAACTCCCAAATAGTGGGGACGATCATAAATCGAGGAAATCTGTGGTGGCGCTTCCCGGACCGGCTTTCATTCTCGCTCTCGTCGCCTTCATCGTCGTGGTACCTCTTGCGGCCAAGAAGGCTGAAGAGGGCCGGATTTACAGCCACAGCATCGCCACGAACTTCTAAACTGACGCCGCAGGTCTGCAACACGCCCCGGCGCACATCTCCTAAAGCTTGCCGTAACCATTCCTAGGTTTCGCCACCTCGACCGCGGTCGAAATACGGCATCTGCCGTATGTCACTGATCTCCCTGCCGATCTACGCCAAGGTTCCCCGTTTGCTAACCGTAGTGCGCCGGGTTCGAACCAAGGAGGTGGCATGAAAGCAGCCGCGTCCCAGGAGAGAACGGACCATTGAGATGCAGGTGATGATCGAGGGACAGTCACGCTTCCGGCCTTTCGGCTTA
>NZ_LMCO01000040.1:0-34692 GCF_001424825.1 Ensifer sp. Root31
CCCGCCGAAACTCGCGTCCCGACCAATCAGCATCCGCCAATCAAGGAAACCTTAAAACGAAGGACATCGTCGCCAGCAGCGCCGCCGCCCTCGTCAGTGATCGGGCTTATAGAGGAGCCTCAGCCCGGGTGTCAACAGGCAATTTTGTAAAACTTACACAAACTGCTCTTGGGGCCTGAACCAGGACGCCAAGCCCTTAAGTTTTCCCACGTTGAAGTTGCCCGTAGAATCCGCACCCTCCAGCGCCACAATCGATGTGGATGAAGGGGACGGCACACGGAAACGAAACGTAAGCGCGCCTGATCAAGGGGACATTGTTTGAACAAACTGGAAATGTCCTGGGCGCTTGTGTTGGCGATCGGCAAGCGCCGAATGGCTATCTGCTCCTGGCTTGAATCGCCTCCGACTTGGTTGACGCCTCATTCATGTCCGCATCGATCAGCCGCCCTACCCCGCCGCCGATCGTCTGCAGAAGGCTCTTGGTAAACTCAGGCTGCAAATCGACCCAAGCGTTGCCGGGGCCATTCACGACCTTCTTGAGCATACCTTCGTCGCCGTTCAAATAGTTGGGAGATCGAGCCGCCGCAAGGGCCTCGCTGCCGCCTTATTCGTTTGATTGTTCGACACTTTCGACACGGAAGGATTGTGCCTTTGATTTACGCCCGTCAATTCGCTGTACTTGCAGCAAGTCTTCTCCTGCTTGCCGCCGCCGGCTGCCAGAAAGAACCCGAATCCACCGCTGCCCAAGCGGCAGGGCCTTGCAAGCCCGAGGCTGCGGAGACCCTGGCAGGAAAAGACAGGATTTCGGATGAAGACGCAAAACAGATAACGGGCGCGACCATCGTCCGGCAGCTGAAGCCCGGCGACCCGGCGACGATGGATTTCCGACAGGAGCGCGTGACGATCGAAACGGATCCGGCCACGGGCAAAATCGTTCGCGCGATGTGCGGATAGACGTCGGTGCAGACGTGAAATGGGCACTCCGGCGATCAATTGATCGCTGGAACGTCCGAGCTGGGTGTTGCCTATAGACGGTCGACATCGAACCGTCCGGGTAAGCGCGCGCGCCCAGGAATGTCGGCAGTGTCACCCCTCGGGGGCAGGTTCCAACGGGCAAAATCGGGGCAGGTTCCAACGGGCAAAATTACGGCAGTGCCGCCCGGCCGCCAGCCATCGGACCGGAACAAGGGCGGCAAGCGATGCCAGCACGCTGACCAGCGCCAAAAGCACAGATGGCCCGGCACCCACCGTCGCAGTTGACCCGTCGAGCCAGGAACCGACATCGAATGCCTTCAAAGCGCATTCCACTATCCGGAGTAGCGCGCTCTTGGACGGATCAGGTGGCCACTTTCCACCTGCTCCATGGCGTGGGCGAGCCAGCCGACCGTGCGCGACAGCGCGAAGATCACCATCGGCGCCTCGTCGGGTAGATCGAAGGTGGCGGCGAGCGAGGCCAGTGCGAAGTCGAGGTTAACCGGCTCGCCAAGAAGGTCTTCGCCTGCTTCGGCCAAAAGACCATAGAGGGGCAGCGCCTCGAAACTTGCCATGATCGCCTTGGCGCGTGGATCACCCTGGGGATAGAGCCGGTGGCCGAAGGCACGGACAGCGCCTTCTGAACCCAGCATGCGGCGGATCGCCTCGCGCACGCCAACTGCGTTCGCCCGCTCGACAAGCTGCGTGACGCTGAGCCAGGCGCCGCCATGGCGGGGGCCGGTCAGTGTTGCAAGTCCAGAGAGGACCGCCGCCGAAAGCGCCGCACCGGACGAGGCCGTCACGCGTGCTGCAAACGCGGAAACATTCAGTTCGTGCTCCGCCGCCAAAACCAGTGCTTTTCGGATGGGCTCGACCGCAGCAGGTCGTTTCCATCCAATTGCCAGCCGCTGATGCAATGGCAGCGGCTCGGGCCATGGCGCCAGTGCCGCCGCCACGGTCGACAACACATCAGCGGCCTCAATCCTCAAGATGGGCGAGGCACGACCAAGTGCCGGCAGGTCGTCAGCTACCCGCGCGGCAAGGTTCATCAAGGCTGCGGCCAAACGGGATCGACCCGCCAACGTATCATCGGCCGCACGGACAGTGATCGTGGGTGTCTGCCACAGCAGGGTCGCAACGTCTTCCAGATCGGCTGTCAACGAGAGCTCAACCGCATCATGGCTACGATAAGACAGGCGTCCATCGGCAATACTGGAGATCGTCGTGGGTAGGACCGGGTCGCCCCAGCGGATCGCCTCGGCGGCGACGGCCGATGCTCGCGGGCGGCCCGCGTGACGTTCCGCCAGCCGCCTGACATCGTCAGCCTGATAAAGGCTACGGCGCGGGTCGACTGGATCAGCCTTCGCGCGTATGCGCCCACGGCTCACATTCGCATAAAGCGTCTGCGGTTTGGTGCCGAGCTGACTGAGCGCCTCCTCAGCGGTGATCCAGAGCGTGTTCATATTGATCAAATTTATCAAGATTGACGTCAATACATCTTAGCCGGACCATTCTCCCGGTAAAGGAGAAACATCTATGAAAAACGGACTTGAAGATGTCATCGCCGCTGAAACGCAGCTCTCGGATGTGGATGGCGAGGCCGGTCGACTGGTCATTCGTGGTGTGTCGCTCGAACACCTCGTTGATGACGCCAGCTATGAGGATGTCGTTATCCTTCTGCTTGGTGGCCTGATCGAAGGAAATCTGCAGAAGGAGGAACTGCGCCGACGTCTGGGGCACATGCGGACAGAGGTCTTCGCAGATATCCGGACTATCGACGACCATATGCTGGAATTGCCACCCGTCGACATCATGCGCGCGCTCATCGCGCGGCTGCCTGATGGTGACGATCTCAAGGCAGCGCTCCGCCTGCTTGCTGCACCCGCCGTCTTCCTGCCGGCGATCCTGCGCCTGAAGAATGGCGACAAGCCGATTGCCCCATCGTCGTCGCTCTCCCAATCGGCAGACATTCTCGCGATGCTCGGCGGCGGGCTGCCGAGCGCGGAAAAGGTCAAAGCACTCGATGCCTATCTCGTGACGATTTCCGACCATGGCCTTAACGCTTCGACTTTCGCGTCAAGGGTGATCGCCTCCACGGGAGCCGGCCTCACCTCGTCCGTCCTCGGGGCGATCGGTGCCCTCAAGGGGCCACTTCATGGCGGCGCGCCCGGACCGGTGCTCGACATGCTCGATGCGATCGGAACGCAAGAGAACGCTAAACGATGGCTCAACCAGGCGCTTGATCGCGGCGAACGGCTGATGGGGTTCGGCCACAGAGTGTACCGCGTCCGCGATCCCCGCGCCGATGCGCTAAAACTTGCTCTGAAGCCACTGATCGAGGCCGGGCAGGTTGATCGTGAACGCACCGAGCTCGCAAGCGCAGTCGAGCAGGCGGCGCTGGCTATCCTCAAGGAGCGCAAGCCGGACCGGCCGCTCGACGTCAATGTTGAATTTTACACGGCACTGCTTCTCGATGCGCTGGGCTTCCCGAGAGACGCGTTCACCGGCGTCTTCGCCATCGGCCGCACCATCGGCTGGATTGCCCATGCACGCGAGCAGGCGCTCAAAGGTCGCCTGATCCGCCCGCGCTCCGTTTATGTCGGGCCGCTGCCACGGGCTGCCTAAGTCACTGACATGGCGCCTGCGGCAGGCAACCGTGCAGCCGCCCACCCGCTTTGTTCAGCCTTTGCCGAAGAGCCGTTGGAGCCGGGTCGAAAACCCCGGCTCCAACGGCTGCATGACAAAGACACGCCCGATATCAGGCCTTGATGAAGGCCAGGACGTCGGCGTTGAACTTGTCGGGCTCGATCTGGGCCAGGCCGTGTGCCCCACCCTTGTAAACGATGAGCTTGGCGTCCTTTACGATCTTGGCCGTCTTTGCGGCGGATGCGGCAAACGGAACGATCTGGTCGTCATCGCCGTGGATCACCAGCGTCGGGCGATCGATCTTCTTCAGGTCGTCGGTGTAGTCGACTTCGGAGAATTCGCGGACGCAATCATAGTGACCCTTGATCGAGCCGACCATCCCCTGCAGCCAGAAGGATTCGCGAAGCCCGTCATTCATCTTCGCGCCTTCGAGGTTGAAGCCATAGAAGGGAAGAGTGAGTTCCTTGAAGAACTGCGAGCGATCGCCCGCGGTGCCCTTGCGAATGCCGTCGAAAACCTCAATCGGCGTTCCTTCTGGATTCGCCGCAGTCTTCAGCATGAGCGGAGGGACCGCGCCGACGAGAACCACCTTTGCAACGCGCCCGCTGCCGTGACGGCCGATATAATGGGCCACTTCGCCGCCGCCGGTCGAATGCCCGATCAGGATCGCATCCTTGAGGTCGAGTTTCTCGATCAGTTCCGCCAGATCGTCGGCATACTGATCCATGTTGTTGCCGTCCCACGGCTGGTCCGAACGACCATGGCCGCGCCTATCGTGGGCGATGACGCGGTAGCCGTTCTGCCCGAAGAACAGCATCTGGGCTTCCCAGGCGTCGCCCGATAGCGGCCAGCCGTGGGAGAAGACGATCGGCTGTCCCTTGCCCCAATCCTTGTAGAAGATGTTGGTGCCGTCCTTGGTAGTGATGAAACTCATGGGGTTCTCTCCATCTGGTGTTGGGATCGGGTTCTGGGCGCCAAGGCCGAGGCCGGGCAGAAACAAGGTGGCGCCAACTGCGCCGGCGGTCCTGAGGACCGTTCGGCGGGCAACTGGAAAAAGCGCGTTCCAATCTGTCATGGCGTCTCCTTGATGTTGTCTCTCGCCTGCGTCAGGCGCTCCGGCCCGACGCTCAGCAGGTGGCGAACGAGCGGAGCTGCGTCGCCGCGATGGAATTTGCGCACCTCCTGCTGCAGGTCGGCATCGGCCTTGGAGACCCGTCGATGCTGGCGCAGGTGCTCGGCCCAGGATTCGACGAAGAACCATTCGACCATGATCTCGGGATCAGCAGTGTCTTCCGTCACACCCCAGCCATAGGCACCGTCCCGCCGCCGTTCCGAAGAAAGCCTGTAGAGAGCGCTCGTGAACCCCTGTCGATCGGCGGGATCGACGCGATATTCTATCGTGATCAGCACGGGGCCGCGGTCATTGTCGATCGGCGAGGCCGTCAACGGCTCGGGCCAGTGATTGGAGGCGACCAGATCAGCCTCACCGGCAGGCAGCTTCACGAGGTGAAACACCACGCCAACGACCACCAGCCCGGCGGCGCCGACCAGAAGGGTCGCCGGAACGCCAAGGAGTTCCGCTATGGCACCCCAGGCCAGGCTTCCGGCGGTCATCGCGCCGTTGAACACCGTGAGGTAGACCGCAAGCGCCCTACCGCGCACCCAGTTCGGCAGGATCGCCTGAGCCGCGCCGTTGAGTGTCGTCAGCGCGGTTATCCATGCGGCCCCGAGGCTCAGCAACAGGATGATCGCCACCCATTGCGGCGGTGCAGATGACAAGCCGGCCATGACGACGGCCGTGACCAGCGCGGCGGCGAGCAACAGCCCATCTGCACTGAGGAGCCTACGCAGCCGCGGCATGACGAGGGCGCCGCCGATCGCTCCGGCTCCTACGGCCCCGAGAAGGACCCCGTAAAAGCCGGCATCCCCGCCGAGCAGGTTGCGTGCAACGAGCGGCAGCAGCGCCCAGACGGCGCTCGAAAACGCGAAGAACACGGCAGCGCGCAGCAGCACCACGTGCAGTTCGCGGCTGGCGCGCGCATAGCGCAGACCCGCACGAAATGCGCCGGCGAACTTCTCCGACAAGCCATCGTCCGCACCGGGTGCACGCCGCCACCAAAGCAGGGCCGCGATGACGAAGAGATAGCTCGCAACGTCGGTCGCATAGGTAATGGCCGCACCGAAGCTCGCAAGGATGAGCCCGCCGACCGCAGGGCCAATGGCACGCGAGATGTTGATGCCGAGCGAGTTCAGCGCGACGGCGCTCTTCAACTCCTGCCGTGTGACGAGTTCGGGAACGATCGATTGCCAGGTGGGTGCCATCAGCGCAGCACCTATGCCGCCAAGAAAGGTCAGCGCCACGAGCGAGCTGACGCTCTGCAATCCGGTCGCCGAAAGCAGCATGAGTCCGATGCTGACGGACGCCAGCAGAAGTTGGATGACGATCAGAAACCGGCGGCGATCAAGGATATCAGACAGAACGCCCGCAGGTATGGCGAGCAGGAAGATCGGCAGGGTCGCAGCCGCCTGAACCATGGCAACGGCCGCCGGAGCACCGGAGAGATCGGTCACCAGCCATGAACTGGCGACGTCGCGGATGAAACTGCCGGTATTGCCGATGACGGTGGCCACCCAAAGGACGGCAAAGACGGGCTGGCGCAGCGGTGCAAAGCCGCCTGCGGCCGGCGGCGGCGTGACATTCTGGGTCATGGCAGCGGTTCGCCTCCCGCCTCGTTTCGACGGTCAAGATCGTACCACGCGACCAGCAGGAAGGCGCCGGCAAGGCCGAGATGCTCGAAGAAGGCGTTGGTCGCCATGAACCGATCCTGGCCGGGGGCCAGCTCCCAGAAGCGCAAGGCGATGAAGGTAGCGGCGAGCGTGAACGCGGCGAGGCCGAGAGCGGCAAGCCAACGCAGAATGCCTGCGAGGATCATGGCCGAGGCGAGAAGTTCGAAGACGATCACCGCCACCGCGAACAGCGCGGCCGGCTGAAGTCCGAAATGGTTCATCTCGCCGAGAGCGGCATCAAAGTCGAGGATCTTCGTCAAAGGCCCCTGGATATAGGCGGCGCAGAGCCCAAGATGGGCGATGAACCGAATAGCGGGCGTGGTCACAAACGGCTGGACACCGGCCGCCAGCCGCGACGCAATTGTGGAGGAATGTGTCATTGCGGCTCCCTCCTCACACCGCCCAGCAGGCGCAGCCGAGCGCGCCGAAGAAACCCTTGAGATCGGCGATCGGCAGGCGTGATGTCCAGGCGCCGGCGTGGTCGTGGCCGTGGACATTGCAGTCGTTCAGGCATCCGCATGTGGAGATTGCGGTGCGGCGAAGGCTTCGTTTGCCGGCACCTTCCGGCTCGCCCCAGGCGGCATAGCCACCGAAGGTCCTGACCGGCGACCAGTCGGGCATGGCGGGCGGCACCGGGTTTTCGTCATGGGTGGCGAAGTCACCGGCGGCATAGACGACCTTGCCGCCGACCACCGTCAGCTCGGACGTCAGGAACGAGATCTCGTCCTCGGCACAGGCGAAGAAGTCCTTGTTCGGCACGATCAGGTCGGCGAACTGGCCGTTTTCGATCCGGCCTTTCTTGCCTTCCTCGTTGGAAAACCAGGTGACCTTTTCGGTCCACATCCGCAGCGC
This sequence comes from Ensifer sp. Root31, assembly GCF_001424825.1. Taxonomy (NCBI): domain Bacteria; kingdom Pseudomonadati; phylum Pseudomonadota; class Alphaproteobacteria; order Hyphomicrobiales; family Rhizobiaceae; genus Ensifer; species Ensifer sp. Root31. The sequence continues at coordinate 7,258 of NZ_LMCO01000040.1, forward strand.
CGTCTCGCGATCGAGGCAATTGGCGCGCGGATAGAGTTGCAGCCCGCCCACCGTCTTGCCGGTCACCATCCAGGACAGCGAGACCCAGGGATTGTAGGAGGCGACACGGGTGGCATCGGTACCGGCGGAAACATTGACGCCCTTGTCGAGCATCCGTTTGATCGGCGGTGTCGCTTCGGCGACGCCGTGGCCGTAGCGCTCGACAAAATATTCGCCCTGATAGGCCATGCGATGCTGGGTTGCGATGCCGCCGCCAAGCGCCGCGATCCGGTCGATCGAGCGCTCGGAAATTGTCTCGGCATGGTCGAAGAACCAGTTCAGGCCTTCAAGCGGAATGTCCTTGTTGACCTTCTCGAACACGTCGAGGGCGCGGGAGATCGTCTCGTCATAGGTGGCATGAAGACGCCAGGGCCAGCGGTTTTCGGCAAGGATGCGCACCACCTCTTCCAGTTCGCCTTCCATTTCCGGAGCCATCTCCGGGCGTGGCTGGCGGAAATCCTCAAAGTCCGCGGCGGAAAACACCAGCATCTCACCGGCGCCGTTGTGGCGGAAATAGTCGTTGCCCTGCTTGTATTTGACCGAGGAGGTCCAGTTGAGGAAGTCCTCTTTCTCCTGTTTGGGCTTCTGGGTGAAGAGATTATAGGCCAGCCTCACGGTCATCTGCCCCTCGTCGGACAGTTTTTGGATGACCTCGTAATCATCGGGATAGTTCTGAAAGCCGCCACCAGCATCGATCACGCCGGTTACGCCCAGACGATTGAGTTCGCGCATGAAATGGCGGGTCGAATTGACCTGATAATCGAGCGGCAGTTTCGGCCCTTTGGCGAGCGTCGAATAGAGAATGCCGGCATTGGGCTTGGCGAGCAGCAGACCGGTCGGATTGCCCTGGGTGTCGCGGGTGATTTCGCCGCCCGGCGGGTTCGGCGTATCCTTGGTGTAGCCGACGGCCCTGAGCGCTGCGCCGTTGAGGAGCGCACGGTCGTAGAGATGCAACAGGAAGACGGGCGTGTCGGGCGCGATCGCATTGATCTCCTCGATCGTCGGCAGGCGCTTTTCAACGAACTGATGCTCGGTAAAGCCGCCGACGACCCGCACCCATTGCGGCGCTGGCGTGATCGCCACTTGGCGCTTCAGCATATCCATGGCGTCGGCGAGCGAGCGCACCCCGTCCCATCGCAGCTCCATGTTGAAGTTCAGGCCGCCGCGGACGACATGGGTGTGGTTGTCGATCAGCCCGGGCAAAACCCGCTTGCCCTTCAGATCGATGATCCTGGTGTCGGGACCGGCGAGCGCCATGATCTCCTGATCCTGGCCGACGGCGAGAAACCTGCCGTCCTTGATTGCGACCGCGCTGGCGTTGGGATTGGAGCGGTCAAGCGTGGTGACGAGCCCGTGATGCAGGATAAGATCGGCGTCCATCGGATTGTCTCCCTTGGTCGAAACGGTGTCGGCGGCAAGCGCCGGCGAAAACAGCGAGGGGAAGGCGAGCGTCGAGGCTGCCCCCAGAAAGCCGCGGCGTGTCGGCATCAGCCCACCTCGCCTTTCGAAGAGCGGTCGCGCGTGGCCACGTCATGGTCGGTTCCCGTCGGCAGCGCACCGAAAACGTGGGGCACGCAACGGCTGTTGAACCAGGAGACGGTGACCGGCGCGCCAGAGACCAGCCGCTTGACGAGCGGAACGGCCTGTTCGCCGACGAGGATGCCGAGCAGGCCAAGCAGGGCGATCACGGGCGGCGCCGGCGAGCGTACATTCAGCAGTCCGTAGATGACACCGACCAGCAGACCGACACCGAGCGACAGAAGATACATTTTCATCGAGTTCTCCTCACGGGACGGGTTGCCCGCTTCTCCGTCCCGCCGACTGGCGAGACGGCAACCTTCGGAATGAGGACGATCAGTGGCCTTCGGAGGCGCCGAACATCGTCTTGGCGTAGATAATGCCGAGGCCGTAGGCGCCGCCGAACTTCTTGGCGATACCGGTCGTCATGTCGTAGGTCTCGGTGCGGGCCCAGTCGCGCTGGAGTTCCAGCATATATTGCAGCGACGTCATCGGCCGAACGCCAGCCTGGACCATGCGGTCCATCGCCCGATCGTGTGCCTCGTCCGAGACGTCACCGCAGGCATCGGCAATCACATAAACCTCGAAGCCCTGATCGAGCGCAGAGAGCGTCGGGCCGACGATGCAGACGCTGGTCCAGAGGCCGCAAAAGACCAGCCGCTTCTTGCCGATGGCGTTGACATTGTCGATGACGGCGGCGTCTTCCCAGGTGTTCATCGAGGTACGGTCGAGAAGGCCCTGGCCTGGAAAGGCATCGGTGATCTCTGAGAACATCGGGCCCGAGAAAGCCTTCTCCGCCACCGTCGTCAGAATGGTGGAAACGCCGAAGCCGGCGGCCGCATGCGCGACCAGCGCCGCATTGTTGCGCAGCAAGACAGCATCGATCGACTTCGTCGCAAAGGCCATCTGCGACTGGAAATCGATCATGATCAGCGTGTGGTCTTTCGGCGAAACCAGGAGGCTGCCGGGCGTCGGCGTGGCGTTTAAGGTCATGGTCATCATCTCCTCGATGTCCTGGATTCTGAAGATCCGCAGGGAATGACCCGACTATGCCCGAGCCGGGCTGCCCGTTCTTGTCGGATATGCTGATGTTTTGAACATTCTGCCCGAGATACATCGCAAGCAAAGCGCAAAAGTCATATTGGAAGCAACGGCATAAGGATGGAGCGCGTGCCGCCGCAAGCAAGGCCCGCGCGCGGCCAGACCGCTAGGCCCTGCGACTGCGCCGCCATGCGCCGGGGGATGCCCCCGTCGCCCGGGCAAAGACGCGCGTGAAGTGGCTCTGATCGGCAAAGCCGCTGGCGACCGCGATTTCACCGATCGTCAGCGACGAAAATTCCAGCATGTCGCGCGCCCTGTCCAACCGCTGCTGCAGGAACCATTGGAACGGCGTGATACCCAGTGTTTGGCGAAAGGCGCGCAGGAACGTGCCCTGTGACAGATGACAAGCCTCAGCGAGTTCCTCGATCGACAAATCGCCGCCAAGCCTGCTTCGCATTAGTTCCTGCACGATCGACAGGCTGCGCGCCGAGAGCCTGCGCCCCTTGATCGCCGCCCCCGACGTCGTGCGGTGGCTCGCACTGCCGTAGTGTTGAGCGACGTGGATTCCGATCGCCACCGACAATTGGTCGACGAACAAGGGGCTTCTCTCCAATTGGCCGTTCATGTCTGCAAACAGCGCCGCCATCAGCCCGCCCAACACTGGATCGGCCCGCTCGCCGACCGCACACAGTTCGCGGACACCGCTCAGATCGGCGCAGTCGGCCATCCGCTCGATCGCGCTGTGCCCCACCTCGAGCAAAACAAAATCGAAGCTGCCGGAGAGATCCGCCTGATAGGGATCGTGAAAGTTTCGGAGGTAGACGGAGTTCTCGTCGAACTCATGCATTGTCTCGTGATGTTCGTGAAGGATCCGCCGGCGATGGCCCCCCGACAGTGACAGGCCGAGCAGATAACCGCGGTTGTTGGCCGGCGTGTGCACGCGCTCGCGCGGTGCGGCCTGCGCTTTCTTGCGATAAAAAGTCAACCCGGCGCCGTCGATCCGCCGGTCTTCGTCGAGGCCAGCCACTGTACATCCGAAACTGTCGCGGGGTGGAGGTGCGATCGCGATCGAAGAAGCTGCTGTCATACCTCCGCCTCCGCACAACTTCGCTGCCTGTCCGCGACCACGAGGGTGCCGACTGCGGCGGTCTCAACTTTTGCACGACACCGCTTCGCCAGCGTGCTTGCGCAGCATTGCGTCCGAACATCACGATCATATGAACCGAATGGCTGTCTTGTCGATGGCATCGCGACTATTGTCTTCCGTCACAGGGGCGCTTTTTCCAGCTCCAGGCGTCGGGTACGCCGGAAGCGCGCTGGCGTTTCGCCGGCGATCGCCACGAATGTCTTAGTCATATGGCTCTGATCGGCAAAGCCGCAGGATATGGCAATCTCTGCGATCGGCACGTTCTTCAACAACAACTCCTTCGCACGGGTAACCCGATATTCGGCCAGCCACCGCAAAGGCGTACAGCCGAAGCTCACCTTGAATGCCTTGATGAAATAGCTTTTCGACAACGCACAGGCCTCGGCAAGCTCGCTGAGCGAGAATTGCCCATCGACATGGCCCGAGAGAAAGTCGAGCGCCCTTTTCTCCTGCCACGCAGCCAACGTCCCCTTGCGCTCTTTGGGTAGATAGAGCCCGCCATAGGTCTGCATCAAATGCGTCAAAATCGCGAGGCTCACCTGGTCGAGAAAGAGCTGACTTGCCTCTTGCGGTCTCTCGAAAGCTGGAAGCAATGCCTGCGCTAGCCCCAGCATGACGCCGTCATGCGTGCCCGGCGCACAGCGCAGACCGGTAAAGTCAGGCCGTCCCTGTTCAGTCGCAAAGGCGCGCATCTGCGAGAACGGTATCTGAAGGCGCACATTGTCAAAGGGCGACAGGTGATGGCAGCGCCATTCCTCGCGCAGGTCGGTGATGGCAAGCGCTCCCTTGCGATGCCCGCCCTCAAAGACAAGGGTGCCGCCCCGCCACAGCCGATGCAGGCGAAAATCACTGAGCTGGGTGATGATGTTGAACGCCTCCTCGCGCCTGTTGGCAACCGCAGGACCTAGGTCGCAGCCATCACTGCTTAACCGCGTCAGGGTTATGGGGGGAACACGCAGGATCGATCGGCGCAAGGCGCCCACTTCGCTGGCCGTTTCTGGACGAGACTCTAAGTTCAACAAAATTCCCCGAAAGTGCACCAGGCATTCAAGCAATGCAGAATACGATACACTGCCGCCAACAATCAATTCCGTCCCGCGAGCGGCGCTAATGCAGAGGTGCGCTCCGCCAGGCTTGTGGTGTCGTACCGGTCTCCCCCAGAAACACCGTCGTGAAATGGCTGAGGCTGCTGAAGCCGCAAAGGAACGCGATCGAGCCCAGAGGCAGTGAACTCGCGCGCAGAAGCTGCTTGGCCTGAACAACGCGCCGGCGCATCTGCAATTGATGGGGCGCCCGTGTCGCTTCCTGCCGAATGTGGAACGCCGTCGGATCATTGGATCCGTCGAAAGGATTTCCGCCGTCGTCGCCCTGCATCTCGGCCGAATGGTGGTGCAGAAGATGGGCGCAAACGGCCACGGCGACATGCTGCAGCAGCTCGGGTGGGCTGCTGTCCATACGTTCAAAAAGGGCCAGAAGCGCCAGTCCGAGACTGCAGAGTATCGAGTCCACTTCGCCACGCCGGCACACCAGCCGTTGTGGCGTGACCGTCGGTGACAGGGCGGCGACTTCCGCGATCAGATTCTTGGGAAGGACGAAAGCAAGCGCACTCAGGTCGCTATGGAGCGCGATCGAGGCCCCCTGGCGCAGATCGACGAGACATATCGAGCCGCGCACGTATCGGCGAACAGCAGACCTCTCGCCGTTTACCTTGATGTCCGCATGTTCGGCATCATCTAGGTAAAGCATCAGAAAATAGGCTTCACATGCGGGCAGAGCCACTTCTGGCCGCTGCGCCCGCGTCAAACGCCTTCGAATTCGGGTGACCGAAAAGACCGCTGCCTCCATCGGGATCGTCGTGAGGCACGGAGCGTCCGGCGTTCCAAAATAGCGCCCCACGCACCCCATTTCCGGACAAGGAGAAGTCAACTCTAGCCTCCCAACCGACGCACTGCGTCATGGCCAAAGCATTGCAAACATTTGATCAAAAACCTCGGTGCATCCGAGACTGGCATGCAAGACCCATCATGGCACGAGACCGTTTTTCGCGACCGCTCTGGCCTCATGGAATGTCTACCGGTTCATCTTTTGCCCACCGTAGGGGCAATCCGCGCGCAGCGACAAGGGCTTCGCGCGGATTCAGTCGGGAATGTTCAAAAAGGAAGACCGTCGTTCAATAAGATGGGATCCGCCTAGCCAAAAATCGCGCTGGGCCAGACGTTCATGGCTATCGCCAGAAGCGTTTCGCATCCACCAGATCGACACACAGACGTCTTCGGCCGCGTCAACCGGGCCCCTTCTCATTGCCTTTTGCGATCAGGACGCCGCTGCCGGAACCCCGGACAGTCTCGGACGTTGCATTGACCGGTCACGTAATTCTAACCAACATCGGGAGTTCTGCGAAAATCTCCGCGCTTGAAGACCTCCGCCAGGATCCTGGTCCCCATATCTGCTTCTTGTTCGGAGAGCCCCGAAAATCCAAGCAGCAACCTGGATGTGTCCGATGAAGCGACATTCATGCGGGAAAGGGGCATCACAACAACGCCCTTCTTTAGCGCAGCCTGTGAGACGGTGGTGTCGTTGCTCCAGGTCCCTGTGCTGCGCACGGTCAGATTGATGCCCTGATCCGGCAGCAAAATGTCGAGATGTTCGCTGGTACGGTCTTTCAAGAGATTTGCAAGCAAATCGCGTGAGGCACGCAGACGCTCTCTGAGCCGGCGCAGATGCGCCGGAAAATATCCCTCATTGAAAAAGTCGCCGACGACACGCTGCTGAAACGTCGGGGGACAACGGTCAAGCGCGGGACGCACGGCTCTGAATACTGGTACCAGATCCATCGGAACCACGAGATAGCCGATGCGCAGGCTCGGCAGCAGGGCCTTGCTGAACGTCCCCGTATAAAGCACCCGGCCGGCCTGATCGAGGCCCTGAAGCGATGCGATCGGATGCCCATCGTAGCGAAACTCGCTGTCATAATCGTCCTCGACGATCCAGCAGCCATTCTCCCGCGCATAAGCGAGCAACTCCAGCCGCCGGGGCAGCGAGAGGACGGAACCGACGGGGTACTGGTTGGATGGCGTCACATAGACCAGCGTCGGCGGCAGGGAGCAGGCAGCCAACTTTTCCGTCATGATGCCGTCGGCATCAACGGGAAGACCGATGATTTTTACGCCATTCAGTGCCAGGCATTGTCTGGCCGGCGGATAACAGGGGTCTTCGACGACAGCCGTATCGCCCGGCGTCATCAGGACGCGGAACGCGAGATCAAGCGCTTGCTGGGTCCCGGCGGTGATGAATATCTGCTCGGCCGCGCAACGCACCCCGCGTGAAGCGGCCAGATGAGCCGCAATGGCGCTCCGCAGATCGAATTCGCCCTGAATGTCGCCGTAGCCTTCAGCGGCATAGTTCATGTGCCGGCCAGCAATGCGGTTTAGCAATCTCGCTGTCCGATCGTCATGAGCGATACGCCCCGTGACAAACGGCAAAACCTTCTGCGGTTCGAGGCTAGGCCCGGAGGTGAGAACTCTGGTGGCCGCGTCGGAGACAGCGCGGCGGGTCGAGTAGGCGATCGTCTCATTGCGATGGTCGATTCTGGACAGCCCGCCTGGAACGCCTGACGCAATATATGTACCGGACCCATGCCGGGCGACGGCAAAACCTTCCGCGACGAGGATTTCATAGGCTTCGGCAACCGAGCCGCGTGAAAGCTTCCATTCCTTTGCGGCCAGACGTGTCGATGGCAGCCGTTGCCCGGCATCCAGCCGACCGTCAGCAATTGCACCGCGCAGGGAAAGATAGAGCTGTCTCACCAAGGGTGCTGGCGAAGAGGTATCGATGCTCGGCCGAAAACCCACCGACGGGCTCTCTCTTCGCCGTTTCAGTGTCATGGGCGCCTTTCGTCAGAGTGGCTCATCAATCTCGCCAATTGTGGCTCTGTAATCTTATCATATGTTGAATTTAAATCGAGCCACTTTCAAGCCGCCATCACAATGACGTCGGCCGGAAATTGAATTGCGCCTGCGCCGACACGGGACACCAATACGGGAAGTGGCATTGCCGTCAGTCTCGGACCTCTGTCAGCTCTGTCATTTCGGAGACTTTTATGACCCCTTCTTCGACCAGCCTGCGTATTGCCGTCCTCTTCGGCGGACGCTCGGCCGAACACGACGTTTCCGTCCTTTCGGCTACCAATGTCATGCGCGCTCTGGAGCCTGCAAAATATGATGCCGTGCCGATTTTCGTGACGCGCGAAGGTCAATGGCTGTTGAGCCACTTCGACAATGGTGTGCTTGCCAAACCTGCGAGCGGCACGCAGGTCAGCCTTGTTCCCGGCGGGCACGGACGCATGGTGGCGATTTCAGCCGAGGGAAAGATGAGCGATGCCGGTACCATCGACATTCTGTTTCCGGTATTGCACGGCCTTCATGGTGAAGATGGCTCTGTGCAGGGGCTTGCAGAGGTGGCGCGCGTACCGCTCGCCGGCTGCGGGATTCTCGGCTCGGCGACCGCACTCGACAAGGATATTGCCAAGCAGCTTCTGAGGGCCGCCGGCCTCCCGGTCGCGCGCTCGGTGACGATCCACAAGGATGCGGCACCTGATCTCGCTGTGCTCGAAGGCGAACTCGGGCTGCCGCTGTTCATCAAACCCGCCCGGCAGGGGTCATCCGTTGGCGTTAGAAAGGTATCAGGCAGCCAGGAGTTTGCGCCGGCGCTGGTCGAAGGTTTCCAGCATGATGGCAAGCTGCTTGCCGAGGAATATGTCGCTGGGCGCGAGATTGAATTCAGCGTGTTGGAAGATCCGGAAGGTGGCCTTTTCGTCTCTCGTCCCGGTGAGATCATCCCGGCCGAATCCCACGGCTTTTACAGCTACAACGCAAAATACATCGACGAGGACGGCGCGGCGCTCAAGGTACCAGCGGAACTGCCGCCCGAAGTTGAGGCAGAGATGAGGGCGGCGGCGGCAAGGGCATTCAGCGCTTTGGGCTGCGATGCCATGGCGCGTGTCGACTTCTTTCTGACGACGGGCATGACGTTCGTTGTCAACGAAGTGAACACCATTCCCGGTTTTACCGACATCAGCATGTATTCCAAGGCGATGGCGGCAAGCGGCGTCAGTTATGCCGAAATCATTGACAGGCTCATCGTGCATGGCCTGACACGTGCCGGCCGAAGCGTCTGAACATGCAAACACAGACCCGTCAAAATGAGCTCAAGCCAAGACGCCGGCATGGATCAGACGCGATCGAGGAACTCGAGCACTCGGGTGGTGAGCAACCCGGTCGCATCCGCGTCGTACGACGGGAGCGAACTGTCGGCGAAGTAGTGCTGATCGCCGGGGTACAGGAATAGCTCCGCGTCCTCGACCTTCTCCACGATCTCGCGGGCCGCGTCGATGTCGCCCTCCCCGACGAAGATCGGGTCGTTGTCCATACCGTGGATCTGGACCGCGACGCCATCAGGCCAAGGCCCAAAGGCCCACTCACCGCTGATCGGCAGGCAAGAGTAGAAGAGCAAGGCTCCGCGGGCTCCGGGCCGCGTCTGTGCCAGCTTCTGTGCCGGCAACACACCGAACGAGAACCCAGCGTAGACGAGTTCGGGAGGCAGTTCGTTCGCGACGCGGACCCCGCGCTCCCGCATTTCGTCGAATCCGACCTTGCCGATGTAGGCTAAGCCCTCGTCGATACTATGGAACGTGCGGCCGTCGAACAGGTCCGGCGTGTGCACGATGTGACCGGCGGCCCGCAAATCGTCGGCGAACGCCCGCACACCCGGGGTCAGCCCCTGTGCGTGGTGAAACAACAGGACCTCAGCCATATGGAGCCTCCGGGTGTGATGGTCGGGCGCACGTTCGATCACTCTATAGCGACGTCGCCCGGCCGGGAAGAATGCGGACACGTTATAGAGATTTCGTCCCCAGCTAGTCTTGGCCGCTGCCGAGTTCGTCGTGAACAACCCTGCCACCAAGCAGCGTCAGCACCGAGCGCAGCCGATGGATGTCGGATGCCGGCATTGTCAGATACGACCTATCCAGGACGGCGATGTTAGCCATTTTTCCCGCCGACAAGCCGCCTCGCTCGTTTTCGTGAAAGGCAATCCAAGCGGCATTGTTGGTATAGAGCCTCAGCGCCTCATGCCGGTCGAGCAAGCATGGTTCGTTCCAATCGCCAGCGGGTTTTCACTTTGCCCGTGATCGGTGGTTGCCACATCGGCTGCCAGGTTCTACCATAGGTTTCTCTGTCGGTTATCACTTGGGTATCTTTGATGAGGCCCCCGATGAAGGTATTGCTGTCTACACTAGCGCTATCCGGCCACTTGATTTCTTCAGCCGTGGCCGAAGACGGGAAAATTCCAGCCTATTTCGTTCTGGATCAAACCTATGGAGGTGGCTTCGACACCGTCGCCTGGCAGGCCGCGATCGATGCCATCAAGGGTCATGGGAAGCTGGTGCATACTTACAATTTTGCTGGAGACAAAGAGGTCGTCAGCCAAGCACAGCAGGACGTAGCCAAGGCAAACGCCCAAAAGCCGATCTACCTGGTGAATGAGAAAGTGGCCAAGGATTCCACCGAACTCCGGCAATCACTGGCCACGTTCAAGGAGCAGTTGCGGAACGATACGAATTCCAAGGGATCGCAGGTAGTCGCCGAATGGCCGATGTGTGCGCTCGTCGAGCAAGGGTCGGAAGGCGCGGTCCGAGGCATGCAGGGAGGCGTGATCCTGTTGATCGACCACCCGCAGGCCGCAGCTCATTGCTACGCGATGGTACAATCGTATTTCCTCACTCCGGCCGCACCGGACGGCAAGCGGGCCGCGCCGGTCAGCGTCGACGCTACGACCGTCGCGATGCAGGCGATGTTGCCGCCCATGAAGCTCGCCAGGCACATATTGGCCGATAAGGCGGCATCCAAACGGGGAGATTTTGTCGAGCGCCCGACAAACGTCTTTAAGCCGGGCGAAGAGATCTTCGTCTATGCCTATTTCGAGAATGTCGGGCGGATCAACGTCGGCACGCCGATGTCAAGCTACGAGATCGGGCTCGATATCGAGGTGCGGGACCCTGCTGGCAAGGTTCTCAGGACATTCCCCGACGCGCACGTGTTCAAGGCCGAATCTCCCACGCCATTTCCGGTTTCCGCCAAGCATTTTACCAATTTCGCCACTGCCGGCATCGCCCTGCACGACCCAGGAGACTACGTCGTGGCATATATCTTCCGCGACCGCTCGCGCCCAGAAACGCCGCCGGTTACCGCCGCGTTCGAGGTGACTGTCAAGTAGTGGCCCCAGTCATTCGATGGCGTCGTGTTGCTCAGTCGCTTCAGAGCGTCGAGAGAATAACGCGGTTGCCGGGCTAGCTTCCGTTGATGATCATATCCGCGGCTTTTTCGGCGACCATCATCGTCGGGGCATTGATGTTTCCGGCCGTGATGTTGGGGAAGATCGAAGCGTCAACTACTCGCAACCCATGCAACCCATGCACCTTTAGCGATGAATCGACGACTGAGGTTGAAGCATCCGGCCCCATCGCTGCGGTGCCGCACAGGTGATAGATTGAACCGCTATGCTCCCGAAAATAGTCCAGGAGCTCGGCGTCGGTGGAAGCTTCTGCGGAAGGAGGCATTTCGCTTGCAGTAATCGATTGCAGTGCCGGTGCGCTCATGATTTTGCGCGCAAGCCGACTTGCCTGAAGCGCCTCCGCCTCGTCATGGGCAGTCGTCAGGTAGTTGGGGTTGATGCGCGGTGCAACGGCGGCATCGGGCGACGCGATCGTTACGCTGCCGCGGCTTGAGGGCCTGCATGCATTGAACGCCAACAGGAAACCGGAATAGGGCTCCGGCTTCAGACCGGCGCGCGGGTCGGACGGAATGCGATAGGAAAGCGGGTTGAAATAGAGCTGGATATTCGGCCTCTCCTCGCCCGGCTCACCGCGCAGGAAGCCTCCGGCCTGGTTGACGCTGAGAGCCAAGGGACCGCGTCTTGTCAGCACGTAGCGCAGCGCCTGCCGCGCCTGACCGAACAGGTTCCCCAGCTCGTCGTTCAGCGTCGGAACCCTCGAGCGGTAGTAGAAGCTCGCACAAAGATGATCCTGAAGGTTTCTCCCAACCGCCGGCAATTGTCGGACGACGGGGATACCGAACGTTTGCAGCTCTCGGCCATCGCCGATACCGGAGAGCTGCAAGAGTTTCGGCGTATCGACCGCACCGGCACATAGGATCACCTCGTTCCGAGCGGAATAGGTTACCATCCCATCGGGTGTGGCAACCTCCACGCCGGTCGCCCTTCCCTGCTCGATGACGACCCTTCTGGCATGGCACTTGCGCAGGATGGAGAGGTTGGGGCGCTTGAGAGCCTGCCGCAGATAGGCGAACGATGAGGACGAGCGCACGCCATTTCGCGTATTGATATCGTAAATCCCTGCGCCCTCGATCGACCCGCCATTGAAGTCGGTATTGAGCGGCAGTTGCAGTTCGGCACAGGCGGAAAGGAACCGCGCGGTAATCGGATGGGTCTGGTCGCGCATCGGCGTGACGTGGATGGGTCCGTCCCCGCCATGAAATTCGGACTGGCCATGCGCATGGGTTTCAAGCTTCTTGAAATAGGGCAGCACGTCCTCATGGCCCCAGCCGGGATTGCCGGCTTTAGCCCAGTCGTCGAAATCCGCCGCCGCGCCCCGCACGAAGATCATGGCGTTTATCGAACCCGAGCCACCTTGTACCTTGCCGCGCGGCGCATAGATGCGGCGGTTGTTCAGTGCGGCTTCCGGCTCGGTCCAGTACATCCAGTTGACGTTCGGGTCATAGTAGGACCGCACATAGCCGACGGGGATGCGAAACCACGGTGAACTGTCGTTGCCGCCCGCCTCGAGCAGCAGCACGCTGTGTTTGCCTGCCTCGCTCAGGCGCGCCGCAACGATACAGCCGGCGGATCCCGCCCCGACAATGATGTAGTCGTAAGTGGTCATGTGTTCCTCAACCGCGCGCCGGGGCAAATGCCTTGATGTCGGCGGGCTTGTCGTCCATCTGCAGGTGCAGACGCTTTCCTTCGTAGGGCGAGTGCTTTTCAACCACCTCGAGATTGAGCTCCACGCCGAGCCCCGGTTCGCAGGACGGGATGAGATAGCCATCGTCGAACTGCAACGGCGTCTTGAGGACGTCGGCGTAGAAGCCTGAGAAGTCGATGATCGCCTCGTGGATCAGGAAATTGGGGGTCGCCGCAGCGAGCTGGATGCTGGCCGCCGCCCCGATCGGTCCGTTGTAGAGGTGCGGCGCGATCTGCGCATAATGCGCCTCGGCCATGCCGGCGATCTTCTTTGCCTCCAGCAAGCCGCCGCACCGCGCGACGTTCATCTGCAGGATCGAGGCTGCGCCCGTTTCAAGCACGCGCTGGAACTCGTATTTGGTCGTCAGCCGCTCGCCCGTGGCAATGGGGATAGAGGTTGCCTTGGCAACAGATGCCATCGCTGCCTCCTGACCGGGCGGCACCGGCTCCTCGAACCAGAGCGGATCGTATTTTTCGAGCCGTCGCGCAAGGCGAATGGCCGAGGACGGCACCATCTGGCCATGTGTGCCGAAGAGCAGGTCGGCTCGCCCGCCGACCGCGGCACGGACCTTGGCGCAGAACTCTTCGCACCGCTCCATGACGCCAAGCGAAAGCTGGTGGCCGGAATAGGCGGTGTAGGGGCCGGCCGGATCGAACTTGACGGCGGTGAACCCCTTCGTGTCGACCATTTCCGCCGCAAAGTCGGCGGCAAGCTCTGGATCGTTGTAATCATATTCGCCGGCTGCATTTTTGGGGTAGAGATAGGTGTAGGCACGCAGCTTTTCGTGCACGAGGCCGCCCAGCAGCTTGTGCACCGGCCGGCCGGCAGCCTTGCCGATGATGTCCCAGCAGGCGACTTCGAGACCGGAGACGACGCCCATGATCGTCGGGTCCGGGCGCTGCGTGAAGCCGCTCGAATAGGCCGAACGCCAGAAGCGCTCGATATCGTGCGGATCGTGGCCGAGGAGATGGCGCTCGAACACATCCTCGATCAGCGGCACCAACGCGTTCGGATGGAAGGCGGTCGCGTAGATTTCCCCGACCCCTTCGATGCCGCACTTCGTGGTGAGCCTGACGAAGATCCAGTACATGCCGCCGATATGGGGCGGCGGGACGGCAACGACATGAACGGCGAGCGAAGCGATCTGCATGTTGAAGTTCCTTCTGACGAATCCGATCAGTGCTTCAGCACCACGAGACGAGTTTGTGTGAATTCGAGCATGCCGTGCTTGCCGTCATCGCCTCCGAGGCCCGAGCGCTTCCAGCCTGCATGGAACCCCTGATAGGGATCCGCCGGGAAGCGGTTCACATAGAGTTCGCCGGCCTCGATGGCGTCGGCAAAGCGCATGACCGTGCTGTAGTTATTGGTGAAGAGAACCGCACTCAGGCCGAACTGGTGATCGTTGGCAAGCGCCAGGGCTTCCTCGGCGCTCTCATAGGAAAGCACGGCGAGAACTGGGCCGAACACCTCTTCGGCGACGACGCCCATCTCCTGCCGGCAGTTGGAAAGCAGGGTTGGCGGGTAGTAGTTGCCCACGCCTTCCGGCAGTACGCCGCCAGCCTCGATGCGCGCCCCCTGCTCCACCGCATGGCGAACCATCGCGTGAACATTGGCCTGCGCCGATTTCGTTTCGAGTGGTCCCATGCGCGTCGCATCGCTGGCGCGGTCGCCGAACGCCCTTGCCGTAAAGCCGGCGCGAAGCCGATCGAGCAGCGCGTCGTGAATGGAATTGTGCACATAGACACGTTCCGGCGCCGTGCAGACCTGCCCGCAATGATTGGTCTTGGCGGCAACCAGCTGAGCGGCAACCGCATCGATATCCGCATCGGGTTCGACAATGACAGGTGTCTTGCCGCCGAGCTCCAGCGATGGCTTGGCGATATTCGCCTTGCAATATTCGAGAACGACGCGCCCGGCCTGCAGGCTACCGGTGAGCGTTATCATGCCGACCGACGGGTGGGTGCAAAGTGTCGCGGCGACGTCATGCGACATGGTCAAGATGTTGACCAGCCCGGCCGGAAGGTCCGCGTCGAGCGCCGCCTCGGCGATCTCGAAAGCGGAGGCAGGCGTCGAGTTGCTCGGCCGCACCACAACGGCGTTGCCGGCGATCAAAGCGGGCGCAACCTTGCGTACCAGCGTATAGACCGGAAAATTGAACGGGATGAGGCAGGCAACGACCCCGATCGGCTCGCGCTTCAGAAGCAAGGTCTCGCCCGGATTGTCGCTCTGGATCACTTCCCCCTCGATCCGGCGCGCCCACTCCGCATGATAGCGCATCAGCTCGACGCCATAGATCGCTTCTGCCGTGGCATCGGCAAGGCTCTTGCCGGACTCAAGGGCGAGCGCCGCGCCGATCTGGCCGGCGCGCGCCTCGATTGCCGCCGCGAAACGGCGCAAGGCATCCCCGCGAGCGATCGCCGGCAACGCTTTCCACGTCTTCTGCGCTGCGGCTGCGTTTTCAACCGCTGCGATTGCCTCCAGCGCGCTCGCCGCGGGCACCCTCGCAATGACCTCTCCGTTTGAGGGATCGAGCACCGGGACCAGGTCCGATGCGGGCCGAAACGCGCCGGCGACAAAGTTGCGATAGTCGGTCAAGACGATATCCTTTTATGTTTCCACCATAGGACAGGCTTCAGAACGTGTTCCGGCCGGGAGCCGCATCGAGCAATGTTCTTGTGTAGTGGTGGCTCGGGTCAAGGAGCACCTTCGCCGCCCCGCCCCGTTCGACGATCTCGCTCACCGAGGCATCAGAGATGAAGCGAATCGCGCTCGGCCCGCAGAGATTGTTTGCAGGTTCAGCCTGAAGGCTCGCCTTGACAAGACAGTATTCTGAACCACTTCCTGGCCTCGCCGTAGGCCAGAAGTTCGCTGATCACGAAGCAGCAGCCGTCATTGATCTGGAACTCTCTCACCGCCAGCGGCTTGCCGCTCCCCCACCAACAACGCTGTTTTTTTGGTGGCGTCGATTCTCGGCGGGCGATCGAGAAAGCGCCCTCATATCGTATACAATATCTGTCTCTGATGTTGACAATATTCTATTTTAGCGCTTCCTTATTATAGCCCGTCACGCCATCTGGCGCCGGATGCCAAAAATGGGGAGTGAGATGATCAACAGACGCTCGACATTGAAATCGTTGGCGCTCAGCGCCGTTTCGATCCTGGCAATTGCAGCCGCAAGCACCTTTCCCGCGCAAGCGGAGAACAAGGAACTCAAGATTGGCTTCGTCGGCGTGACCAGCGGTCCCGCCGCGGCCTGGGGTACGTCAAACGTCCGCTCGATGCAGACGCGCGCAGATTGGCTCAACGAGGCCGGCGGAGTGAAGATCGGCGACGATACCTACAACATCACTATTGTGACCTTCGACGACCAGAAGGATCCTAAGCGGGCCATCGCCGGCATGGAGAAGATGGCCCAGGAGGGCATCCATTATGTCGTCGGACCCAATGTCGATGACGGCGCGGCGGCCGTTCGTCCTGTGGCGGAATCCAAGGGGATCATCTATTTCCCCTACGCCTTCCCGAAATCGCTTTATGTCGCACCGGCATCAAATGCGGTCCTCGGCATGGTCGCCAATTATCAGTCCGGACCGGCAATCTACAAATATCTGAAGGAAAACAAGAGCGTGAAGAAGGTGGCTTTCATCGCCGCCAACGAATCCGACCCGATCAGCCAGCGTGACAGCGGCGTCGCTGCCGCCAAGGAACTCGGGCTGGACGTGGTCGCCGAGACCGACACCTACCAGAACGACACACGCGACTTCACACCGGTGCTGACGCCGATCGTCCAGCTGAAACCGGATCTGCTCGTCCTGTCCGGTGTGGCCCCGGCCAACGCGCCGCTGTTGATCCGCGCGGCACGCGAACTCGGCTATGAGGGACTGATCTCGGCAGAAACGGCGCAGGACGCGACCGTGCTGCAGGAAGGCGCTGGCGAACTCGCCAACGGCTTCATCTCAGTCGGCGGTGCTTCGACGCCGGAGATCCGTACGCCACTGATGAAAGAGTTCATCGAACGCTACACCAAGAAGTTCGGCGAATACAACGATGAGTCCAACACCAAGGTCTACGCGCTCGAATACATCATCGAAACGCTCAAGGCGAACCCCAAGGCGATAGACGACGTGGAGGAGTTCAAGAAGACCATCGACAGCTTCTCCGCACCCAATCCCTACGCCAAGGACAGCATGCTGAAATATGTCGGCATGACCTCCTTCGGCCAGAGGCGCCAGGTCTCCGTGCCGATGGTGGTGACCGAGTTCAAGGACGGCAAGTTCGAGACGTTGTTCGTCGGCGAAGTGGACTGACGTTGCCTGATTAAGTCAATCGAGGTTCGGGACCGATCCCGAACCTCTCCGGCGATCGGATTTTCCGCCATGGAACAGGTCATTGCCAACGGACTGTATCTGGGTGCCCAATATGCGCTGATCGCGCTCGGGCTGACACTGATCTTCGCGCTCATGAACGTTCTCAACTTCGCGCATGGGCAGATGTACGTGCTGGGCGGCTTCGTGACGTACTCGATCTACGGTCAGCTCAAGCTGCCCTTCGTGCTTGCGCTGATCTGTTCTGGGGTATCGCTGGCGATCGTCGGCGCGCTGATGGAGAAATTCCTTTTCCGGCCGGTGATCCGACGCAGCAAGCGCGAGGAAAGCACGATGCTGCTCGCCGCTGCCATCGCATTTTTCCTCGATGCCCTCATATTGCTGCTGTTCGGCGAGAAACAGCGCGGCGTGCCGAAAATCGTCAGCGGCGTTTTCATCTCAGACAGTGTGATCTTGCCGTACGATCGCATCGTCGTCGGCCTGATCGCGATACTGATGATCGCCGCCTTCATGCTCTACATGCAATACAGCAAACCGGGCCGCGCCATGCGGGCGCTGGCACAAGACCGCATTGCCGCGCAGCTGATGGGTGTCAAGGTCGAGCGCTATTCCATGATCGGCTTCGCGCTCGGGGCAATGCTCGCCGGTGTCGTCGGCGGCTTGCTCGTCAGTATCACCGGTGTCAATTCCGGCATCGGCGGACCGATTTCGATCAAGGCGTTTCTGATGGTGATGATCGGCGGCGCCGGCGTAGTTGGCGGCGCAATTGCCGGTGGTTTCATCCTCGGGATGATGGAATCGGTCGGTCTAACCGTGCTGCGCGAATATGGCGACGTCACCTATCTCGTCATCTTCGCGCTGCTCATGGTCTTCCTGAGCATCCGCCCGAACGGGCTGATGGGCAAACCGTGGGGCTGATGCCATGCGCAAATCGTCGACCGTCAGGATCGTCGCCGCCACCCTGTTCTTGTTGTCGCTGCTTGTGGCTGTTCCGCTGCTGATCAGCGCCACCGGCCGGAGCGACCTCTATTACACGCTGACCTCGGTCGCCCTTCTCAGCATCATCAGCGCGGGCGTGTGGATCACCTTCTATATCGGCCGCATCAATATCGGCCAAGGCGCCTACGCGTTGATGGGCGGCTATGTCTCCGCCGTCCTGGTGACGAATTACGGCGTGTCGTTCTGGCTGACCCTGCCTCTGGCGGGCCTGTTCTGTGCCGTTGCAAGTGTTCTCATAGGCCTGCCTATTCTGCGCCTGCGTGGCGTCTATTTTGCCATGGTGTCGCTGGTGTTGACGGAAGTCGCGCGCCTGCTTGCGCTTGCTATGCCGATCACCAACGGCGCCAAAGGCATCGTCAGCATCCCCCTACCGACCAGCATCAGCCTTTTCGGCATCACCCTCGTCCCGGATTTCTCGAGCCTCGCCAATCCCCGACTTGCCTTCTACATCGTCGCTGTATTGTTGATGGCGCTTTGCTTCCTCGGTCTCTATCGGCTCGCCCATTCGCGCATCGGACAGCTCTGCCAATCGCTGCAGCAGAACGAGGAGCTTGCCTCGTCGATCGGCGTCAATATCGCCTACCTCCGCGTAGTCGCATATGCGCTCTCGTCTTTCCTCGGCGGCGTCGGTGGGGCGATGTTCGCATCGATCTCCCAGTCGATCTATCCGTCGAGCTTCACGGTCGCCGACTCGGTCAATTTCATGCTCAATTGCTTCCTCGGCGGGCTTGGCTATGTGCTCGGACCGATGCTTGGAACCTTTGTCCTCTATTTCGGTTGGGACGTGCTGTTCCAGGCGGGCGAATTCCAGCTCCTGATCTTCTCGACAGTGCTGATCGCGCTGATGCTGATCCTGCCCAACGGTCTACTGAGCCTAGCCCTGCCCGGCAAGAGGAGCGGCTAGCACCATGACCGACATTCTCGAAGTCAGCGGCCTTACCAAACGTTTCGGCGGACTCGTCGCGGTTAACGACGTCTCCTTTTCGGTGCGCGAGCGCGAGATCCTTTCGGTCATCGGGCCGAACGGCGCCGGCAAGTCGACGCTGTTCAAGCTGATCGCCTCCTTCCTGCGGCCGACCGAAGGCGAGGTGAGGTTCAAGGGCGAGCGGATCTCCGGGCTGTCGCCGCACATCACCGCTCGAAAAGGTGTGGTGCGGACATTCCAGGAGACCACAATCTTCAAAGACATGACCGTGCGCGACAACGTCGTTACGGCTCACTATCTGCGGTCCCGCGCCAGCCTCATCGGCTTCTACTTCGGCAGTGCATCGGCGCGCAGCGATCTGGACGCCTTCGGCAGATCCGCCGACGAGATCCTCGCCTTCCTTGGACTGGGAGCGATGGAGGCCGAGATCGCCAGCAACCTGCCCCACGGGCACCTGCGGGCGCTCGGCATCGCCATCGCGCTTGCCACCGATCCGACCGTCGTCCTGCTCGATGAGCCCTTCGCGGGGATGAACCACGACGAGACCAAGCGCGCGGTCGAAATCGTGCGCAAGCTGCGCGAACGCGGCATTACCGTGCTCCTGGTTGAACACGATATGCCGGCCGTCATGAACATTTCCGACCGCATCGTCGTACTCAACTTCGGCCAGAAGATCGCCGAGGGTACCCCGGCGGAAATCCAGCAGAACCCTAAGGTCATCGAAGCCTATCTCGGTGCCGAAGACGAATCGATCGGATTGTAGGCGATGGAACCACTTCTCAAATTCGATGACGTCGAACTCTATTACGACCACGTCTATGCCCTGAAAGGCGTGTCGATCGAAGTTAAGGAAGGCGAGACCGTCGCGCTGATCGGCGCCAACGGGGCGGGCAAGTCGTCGATTCTGCGTGCTATCACCGGCCTCAGAAAGATCCGTAAGGGTGAGATCCGCTATCGCGGCAACCGCATTGACGGCATCGCGCCGGATGAGATTGTCCGCATGGGCATCTCCATGGTGCCGGAAGCGCGTCGTGTCTTCCCTTTCATGACGGTGCGCGACAATCTTCTAATGGGTGCCTTCACGCGCTCCGACAAGGCCGAGATACAGCAAAGTATGGAGATGGTGTTGACGCGCTTCCCGCGGCTCAAGGAGCGCTACTCGCAGCAGGCGGGGACGATGAGCGGTGGCGAGCAGCAGATGCTGGTGATCGGCCGAGCGCTGATGGCGCGCCCACGTTTGCTGCTGCTCGACGAACCGTCGCTTGGCGTCGCGCCGAAGTTGGTCCAGGACATCGCGCGGTCGATCGTGGCGATCAATCGCGACGAAAAGGTCAGCGTGCTGCTTGTCGAGCAGAACTCGCGCATGGCGCTGCGGATCTCCCAGCGCGCCTACGCGTTGACGATCGGCAAGGTGGCGCTCAGCGGAAATTCGGTCGAGTTGCTGAATGACGACCGCGTCAGGCATCTCTATCTCGGCGGCGAAGTGTAGGTAGGACCGGACATGCGCATCCTTGTCATAAATCCCAACACGACGACCTCGATGACCGGCAAGATCGGCAAGGCAGCAAAGATCGCGGCGTCGGCCAGAACCAGGATCATCGCGGTCAATCCCAAAGACGGCCCACCAAGCATCGAGGGCTATTTCGATGAGGCCTTCGTGGTGCCTGGCATTCTCGCCGAAATGTTCAAGGCAGGCGATATGGACGCCTATGTGATCGCATGTTTTGACGATACCGGTCTCGATGCTGCGCGCTGCGCTACAAGCGCACCCGTGATTGGAATAGGCGAAGCGGCGTTTCACGTTGCAACGTTGATTGCCGGTAAGTTCAGCGTCGTCACGACGCTCGCGCGATCAGTACCGGCGATCGAGCATAATCTATCGAAATACGGCCTGTCCTCGCGCTGCGCCAAGGTGAGGGCGTCGGATGTTGCCGTACTCGATCTAGAAGAGCCGGGTTCTGAAGCCCGCCAAAAGATCTCGGTTGAAATTGCCCGTGCGATCGCCGAAGACAAAGCAGAAGCGATCGTACTCGGTTGTGCCGGGATGGCCGATTTGGCCGACCAGCTTTCGAGCGAGTACGGGGTGCCGGTGCTTGACGGTGTGGCCTGCGCGGTCAAGCTTGCCGAAGCCATCTGCGCTTTGGGTCTGAGAACCTCGAAGGTCGGCGGTTATGCCACGCCACTCGTCAAGCAATTTGCCGGTCACTACGCGCCATTGTCGCCGGGGTTGAGCAAGCTTCAATAAGGATGCATCGGGATGCCCAAGGACGTTGTTCGTCGGCGAGCGAGACAAAAGAACAGCCCACCAGAAACGATGATTATGTCGCCGATCCTCGATCCGGAAATCCAAAATCGGATGCCAGCCACGCGTTGGTCGCCGATCTATTACGGCCTCCGGGACGCAATCGTCGCACATCGGCTCGCCCCGGGCACGAAGCTGCCGGAAGACGAGCTTGCATCGATCTACTCGGTCAGCCGCACGGTGATCCGGGCCGCCCTTCAGGCGCTGGCCCACGACCGCCTCGTCCGACTCGAACCTAATCGCGGTGCCTTTGTTGCTCAGCCGTCGACCCGAGAAGCGCGCGAGGTCTTCGAAGCGCGCGCGTTGATCGAACCCAAAGTCGCCGCACTTGCCGCGGAAGTGGCTAAACCGGAGGACATATTGCTGCTGCGCCGCCATCTCGACAAGGAGCATGAGGCGCTGCATGCCGGCCGCGACAGCGACGCGATCATGTTATCGGCGCGATTTCATGTGGGTATCGCGGAAATCGCCGGCCATTGCGTTCTGACCGACTTCGTCCGTGATCTCGTTTCGCACTCCTCGCTGATTATTGCCCTTTACTGGAAGCGGCGCGACACAACCTGCGAAAGCCACGCGCATCATGCGCTCGTCGACGCCATTGAGGCAGGCGAATCCGCTAAGGCTGCCGACCTGATGAAGGAACATCTGCTTGACCTCCTGTCGGGCCTGGAGCTCGCTCGGCCGGCGGGCAATCCGAAGAGCCTCGCAGAAATGCTACGCTGATTTGCCGCTGGGAACGGCCACTGGGCTGGCAAAAACATCAAGGCGACGAACGGAAGAAGTCTTTGCTTCATGGACGGGTCGCTTCCGCCTTGCGGAAAGGCCGGTGTGACGGTTCCTGTGGCGACGCACTGCCCGATCACCGGTCTCATACGGCGCCGCGCGTCTTGTCAGACGCACAAAGGTCGCTGTAGCGAAAGCGCCCGACCTTGACTCGCATTGGCGTTGGGTCCGCCGAGGCGATTCCGCCGAACCGCTCAGGTATCCGGCAACGTAAACACGGCGCAAGGCGCCGCGATGCCGCGCAGCACGTGCTCGCCCAGCGACACCAGCGGCGTGATGGTCTCGGCGGCGACCGCGCCCGAGATCAGCACCGACCGGCCGAGCGGCCGGCACAGGCCCTCGAGTCGGCTAACCAAATTTACCGCGGGGCCGATTGCGGTGAAGTCCAGCCGGTCGGCCGTGCCGATATTGCCCCACAGCATTTCTCCGAGATGCAGTGCCGCGCCGAAGGGCAGCGGCGGCAGCCCCTCTGCCTGTCGCAGGGCATCGAGGTGGGCCATGCCTGCGCGGGCGGCGGCGACTGCTCGCAGCGCCGCTTCGCAGGCGTCGACCGGTGCACTGGCAACGGGGAAGATTGCCAGCACGCCATCGCCGACAAACTTCAGCACCTCGCCTCCGAAGGCGTGTATCGCACCGGCAACGCGGTCGAACCAGGCGTCGAGGACTGCGATCATTGCCGCAGGGTCCGTCACCTCGGAAAGGGCGGTGAAGTTCCGTAGATCGGCGCAAAGCAGCACAGCGCGGATGGTTTCTCCGGTGCCGCGGTGCAGCGCGCCTGCCTGCACCCGGGCGGCACTGCGTCGGCCGAGATAGGCCTCGAGCAGCGTTGCAAGGGCCGCCCGCTCGGCCAAGGCAGCCAAGGGCGCGGTGGCGAAGCGCGCGGTCTGCCGCAGTCGGTCGATCTCAGCAACGTCGAACGGACGCGCCCCGGCCCAACCCAGCAATCGTCCGTCCGGCTCCGGACCAACCGTGTCCTCGTGCACCGGGCCAAGCGCACTCAGCCAATCGCCACCAGCCTGGCTTTGCGGGCTGTCGGCAAAGCCCAGTGCCTCGATCACTGCACCGGTCTCGGCCCGCCACAGCCAGGTGCGGCGGGTAACAATCGGATGGGGCACTGCCAGTGTCAGGGTACCGCCGACCAACGGAAAGCCGTCAGCCAGCAGCCGGCCGCCGAGTTCGGCCAAGAACCGGTCGGGGCCAGACGAGGCGCTGGCCTCGTCCACCAGCCAGGCGAGGTGTGTGGGCAGATCCATGCACGATCATACCGTCAGGTTCCCCAACCTGTCATCCGTGCAAGTGGTAGCGCAGTTTGCACAGCGGGCATATCATCGTGGAAGGAGCTGATCCGATAGCCGTCAATTCTGCGCCGCAGTCTGGGCAGATCATAGCAACCAAAGGGGAAGCCGATGCAAGAGGCCCTCATCGTCCGCCGTGAAGCACACATCCCGGCTCCGCCCGCCGCGGTGTTCGCTCTACTGACCGATCCTGAGAAAATCCTGCGCTGGATGGGAACGGAGGCGCAGATCGAGCCGCAGCGCGGCGGGCTCTACCTCGTCAATGTCACCGGGGCCCGTTTCGCTCGTGGTTCCTTCCGCGAGGTGGTGCCGGTGCACCGCCTGGTATACAGCTTCGGCTGGGAAGACAGCGAAGTGGTGCCGCCGGCCTCAAGCCTTGTCGAGATCGACCTCGTCGAACAACCACCGGACGGAACGCTGCTTCGCCTTACCCACACGGGCCTGCCCAGTGCCGAGCAGTGCGTCGGTCACGCGGAAGGCTGGGCCCATTACCTCGACCGGTTGGCCGAGGTTGCCGGCGGGCGTGATCCGGGGCCGGATCCCTGGCACGGCCGCACCGGCAACGAGTGACTGCTTTCCGCGGCTACGATCGCGGCCCGCGAAGCTTTGTTGATGGGGCACGCCCCGACGTTTGAGCGACGAGGATTTCCGTGCCCCTGTTCGCCAGGTCATGGCGACCGAGCGCGCTGATGCCACCCGTCCGCCGGTGGTGGTTATGCCCGGGCCTTCGAGAGCGGGAGTCCCGGGCGTTATTTGAACGACTTATGCGCTTGATCAAGGGCGCCCTCCTCTCGGTGTTGCCCCTTAGAGCGTCGGATAGTCCGTATATCCCATGCCCGTCCCGCCAAAGAATGTGTCACGATCCGCCTCGTTCATTTGCGCGTCAGCTCTGAGGCGATCGATGAAGTCCGGGTTTGCAAGGACCATCTGACCATAGGCTTCCATCTCGGCCAGACCGGACTCGATATCAGCGCCAATCTGATCACGCGGGCGTCCGGGCCGGTTGAGGATCAGGGCTTGATGCCACAGCGTCCGGATATCGGCCACGAGCTGTTCATTGCCGCTGTGCATGATGTGGAGGTAGACCAGCCCGAGCTTGTCGAGTTCAGCCACCAGATGACGATAGAGGTCGGGTCCTTGCACACCCTCGTCGATGCCCCACATTGTGATGCCCGGCGAGAGACGTATCGCAGTGCGGTCTGCACCGATCTCCTCGGCGATCGCCTTGGCAACCTCTATGGCGAAGCGGGCGCGATTCTCGTTCGAGCCGCCGTATTCGTCCGTCCGAACGTTGGCGCTTGCAGCAAGAAACTGCTGGACAAGATAGCCGTTTGCGGCATGGATTTCGACACCGTCCGCTCCGGCCTCTATCGCGCGGCGGGCAGCGAAACGGAAATCCTGGACGGCCTGACGAACCTCTTCTGTCGTCAGGGCGCGGGGCACAGGAATATCCTGCATGCCCTTCGCAGTGAACATCGGTGTGCCCGGTGCGATGGCGGAAGGTGCAACACCCTGGCGATGATGCGGAGTATTGTCGGGATGCGACATGCGCCCGGCATGCATGAGCTGGAAGAAGATGCGACCACCATTTTCGTGGACGGCGGCCGTTACCTGTTTCCACGCCGCGACATGTGCGTTGGTGTAAATGCCAGGTGTCGTCAGATAGCCTTGCCCATCCTCGGACGGCTGCGTGCCTTCGGTGACGATCAGGCCAAGGCTGGCACGCTGAGCGTAGTATTCGGCGGCCAGCTCGCCCGGCGTTCCATCCACATTGGCTCTGGACCGTGTCATGGGAGCCATGACCAGGCGGTTCGGGGTGTTGAAGCGGCCGAGTGCGATGGGTTTGAAGATATCGTTCATATCCATATTCCTTGTTGGATTGGTTCTCGGGGAATATGGGCTTGATCACCTGTGGGATAACCACAACTAATTGGAAATCATTATCCAGCCAGTGGAGCAATTCCTTGGACTATCTGAACGACATGGCGCTGTTCGTCGAGGTGGTAAAAACGCGCAGTTTCCGCCGGGCGGCCGACGCGCTTGGAATGCCGAACTCGACGCTCTCGCGCCGCATCAGCCTCCTCGAACAAGGAATTGGACTGAGGCTCATGAACAGGACGACCCGAAAGATCGAGCTAACTGAAGCCGGACAACTATACTATGAAAGATGCAGCCGGATCGTAGAGGAAGCACGGATCGCCTACGAGGAGCTGGGAGACATGGTCGCACAGCCATCCGGTATCCTGAGGGTTTCGCTTCCGGTCGATTTCGCGACCACATACATTGCTCCGCTGTTGCCGGAGTTTTCGGTTAGGTATCCGGGCATCAGCTTCGATTTCGATCTCACGCCGCGCAATGTGGACCTCGTTAGCGAGCCGTTCGATCTCGCAATCCGGATGGGAATGCCTGAAGGCTCGACCCTGATTAGCCGCGTGATCGCCCGGATTTCCGCGCAGTTCTATGCCTCGCCCGCATACCTTGAGGCGAACGGTACGCCATCCCACCCCCTGGATCTCGGAAAACATCAGTGCCTTACTATGCCAACGATGCCGACGTGGACGTCCTATGCGGGAAATGAAACCCAAGAGGTGAAGATCGGGAGCCGTTTTCGTATGAACAGCGTTTCCATGATCCGGCAACTGGCGGGCCTTGGAATGGGAATTGCCTTCCTTCCAGAACGCATCGTCGCTGACGATCTCAAAGCAGGGAAGCTGAAAAGTATCCTTCCCATATGGCAGGGAGCCCCCATATCGGTTCACGTAGTAACAGAGACGCGACTGTTACCTGCCAAGACCCAAAGATTCATCGAGTTTGTCGGGGAAAAACTTCGGAATGTCTGAGCCCATTCCCTCGACCGGTTGGCCGAGGTTGCCGGCTGCATTGGCTTGTGGTCGCGCAGCGATCAAAGGATGAACCCGTTAGGCGAGCATGCTGGGTACGGGATCGCTTACTATACTGAATTCACCGTCGCAAAGGCGGTAGAACCCGTCTTGAGGAACGGGCAACTCCAACATTTCGCGCTTCGAAAGACCGGAATACACGCCGCGCACCAATCTACCAAACAGCCCATGAGAAACTGCTACGGTTGGTCCACGTATATCCGCGATCCAGTCCTTTGCCCGGGAGCACGCAGCATCGAAGCTCTCTCCGTCCGGAGACTTGAAATACCAGTCAAAAGCGTCGGAGCCATCCAGCATTCCCGGAAACTCGTTGTCGATCTCGAACCTAGTCATTCCGTCCCAATAACCGACGGAGACCTCCATCAGACGGGCTTCTTCGTGTGTTACCAGTGGCAGCACCTGATTCACGCGATCTGCAGTTTGCCGCGTTCGGCCTAGGGGGCTGACGTGCATTTGGAATGATTGCCTACTTTCCGATATTTCCTTCTGAAGGAGTTTCGCGACGCGATCCGCCTGTTCGATGCCGCGCTCCGTGAGGGGCGAATCTTTCTGGCCCTGGAACCGACCCAAGGTGTTCCAAATGGTCTCGCCATGGCGAAGCAGGTAAATCATCAATGTTGCCCCAGACGAAGTCGTGCGTTGGATTAAGTGCGTTATTGGACCGAAGGGTCCGCCACTTGTCACGGCTAACTTGCGCGGCACATCGATGAAGATTGGCGGCCCCAACGTTTGGCGTAGATTGGTTGCATTTCCTACTTCAATTCGCGCTTTTTGAAAAACGTATTGTCGCTGCGAAAGAAGTTCGACAAGCACGACCGCCTCGTTCGGGTCGAGACCGATTTGAGCTTCATCGTTCGTTTTCTCCATACGGCCTCCGCTGGTGATGATGGATCGTTATGAGCATGACGAGTTCTACCAGCCGCCAAATTCAAGACAGTACAACGTAAAACACCTCCGGATTGCTCCGGAGGTGTTTTGAAGAATTGCGTCGCGCCGCCGACAAAGGGCGCTCTTGCAGATCAGGCAGACAGTGCCTTGAACTCGGAGAGGATGGCTTCGCCCATTTCGACGGTTCCGACCTGGCGTGCGCCTTCGGCCATGATGTCGCCGGTGCGGATGCCCTTGTCGAG